>JALOPB010000086.1 GCA_025454115.1 Desulfobacterales bacterium
GGACTCAACGATTTGGCGGAATCTTTCCTCGCTCTCGCGCAACGCCGTTTCGGTCTGATTGTCTTCGGTTTCCATTGAAATGCACCCCTCTCGTTCTTATCGGAACTGCAGACAGGCAGAGACGGCCGGCGGCTGCGTGGGCATCGGTCCTCCGGGGCTGTCCGGAACCATATGATGCGGGCTGGCTGCCGTGCGCGGGTTCGTGGAACGGATGGTGGCGGCGCGCTGCGGCCGAAAACCCGTCCCGCCGAACCCCGGCTTACGCTGCATCTATTCACTTGCCGGAGTAATAATATGTGCAGCGGGCCGCGTTGGGCGCAGGAGGAGTTGGACATGGATGAAAAAAAGCAGCTAACTAACCGTGCACATTGAGAATAATTATTCTAAAATCCGGTCGGGATGTCAAGGCGCCGCTGGATCCGGTTCCTGCGGCCGTTCTGCCATCGCAGGTTGAAGCGGATGGGAGGCGGTTGAAGGGAGGCGTTTCCCTGCCTCCTTCTCCGCGCCGAATCAACGGCTTCATTCGATCTCGGCCATGACCTGGTGCCTGCGGGCCGCGCTGCGGTGGCGGAACAGGGCGGCGGGCGTGAGCATTTCGACCGATCGGAGGCGTTCATCGAAGGCGTCTTGAGGGTTAAAAGCGCGCAGGACATATGGCTGGCGGTGGCTGCCCGTAGCCGTCTTCAGCCATAGCGCGGTTTCGGCGACCTCGTCCGGCGTCAGGTAACGGATGGCCTCCGGGCCCTCTTCCGCCCGCCCGACGGGCGCAACCGTGGTCTCAAACCGGTATTCGGGAAAGCCGGCCGCCAGCGTCATGCTGCGCTGGACCTCTTCCGGATCGACCGGCCCGCCGATCAGCGCTGCGTATAACGGCTGCGGCCCCTTCAGATCCATGACCACCCGGTCGCCGAGCCCCTGCGATAGGAGCCGCTCCAGAACCGCTGCGTTCCGGCCGTCGGTGTCCAGCTCAAGCTTCAACCCGCTGCGCTTCAAAAAGCCGAGGACGGCGAGCAGGTCCTCCAGCGCGTCAGGATCCCCTTTCGAAACGTGCAGACCCCCGACCCAGCCCCTGGAAACCTCGCTGCGGCCGATGAACCCGTCGAGGCGCGCTCCGGCCTGCAACCAGGCGATGACCGCCGCAACGCCCTGCCGGACCTCGGAGCCGTCCGCCAGCACCGGGAACTCGACGCCGTCGGCTCCCCGGACGATGGCTGCGCGGTGCGCCCGGTAGAATTTTCCAAAAAGCTCCTTCCCCTCCCCGATCGCGTCATGCTCGTCGAAGCCGAGGTTCTTCTCGCGCATGAATTTCTTGGCGATCTGACACCGCGCACAGCCGGTTGCCGCAAATAGAACCAGACTCATTCGGGCGTTTCCTCAACTCTTTTCGATCACATCGGTGCGCACGCACAGCGCCGCATCCGGCCGGTACGGCAATACGCCCGCGACGTCCACGGTGCGCCGCGCACCCCGCGGCGAGGCGCCCGGCACCCGGAAGCGCGTTACGTCGATGCGTTCGATCGCCTGCTCGGCCGGCCTTTCGACCTGCGGCACCCATTCGTAGGGCACGCGGTAGGCGCGGTAGATCATGTTGATCTTCAGCATCCGGCCCCAATAGGGGCTGATGTATTCCCAGACCGTCTCATGGCCGGCGGTGACCTCGATGATGCGGCCGCCCGAACCCTCGGTAATCAGCGTGTTGCCGTTCGGCAGGCGCTGGGCCGAGCTGATGAAGGGGCTGTAGAAGCGGTTCGCATCCACCGGAAACGCCAGCCCGGCCTCGACCGGCGAGTACTGCCAGACGACCTGCAGCGAGACCGGATCGATTTCGAGCACCCGTGAATAGTCGCGCAGCGCGTTTCTAAAACCCGTGGGCGAACCGGGGTTGGGCGCCCCGTAGCCGGCCCAGCCGCCGTTGTCGAAGACCAGGATGTGACCCTCGCCGGGAAGCCCGCGGGGGATCATGTGGGCATGATGTTGGCCGATGATCCAACCCAGCCGCCTCAGCTCGGGCGTCTCGTCATAGTTGGGACCGAGGCGCCAGACGATCCGGCCGGTCTGCTTGTCGACGATGGCCGTGATGTTGGACTCCCGCGCGCACCAGATGATGTTGTCCGGGTGGAAGCGCCGGTCGCCCGCGTCGAACCAGCGGTTGGGCCCCAGCAGCGACATGGAGTTGATGTGCATCCAGTCTCCGGCCCCACCCCCCGACTTCAGCCAGTTGGGATTGCGGAACAAGAGGTTGCGGGCGTCCTCGCGGAAGCCCAGCTCTTCGAAATGTTCGCTGCACACCCATTCCCAGATCACCTCGCCCTCCCAGTTGACCTCGATGATGCTGTCGTCCAGGAGCGGCTTGTCGCAGATGGCGGGGTTCCTCACGTTCTTGTGGGAGAGGATCATCGTGTTGCCGCGGTCCGTCAGGGGTTCCAGGCCCGGGGCGAAGTAGCCCACCGGGTTGCCTTCCCGCTGGTAGTCGTGATGCTGACGGGCCATCCACTGCGGCGCTTCGCCCGGGTCCTCGATGAACTCGTACTGGTTGAAACGCCAGACCACGTTGCCGTCCCAGTCCACCTGGACCAGGTCGATCCCGTCCTGGCTGCCGAAAGCCGTGCTGCGCTCACCGGTGCTGCCGATCAGGTGGCCGCCCGGCAGGATACGATTGGGCATCCCGTGCAGCTCCTTCCACAGCTGGACTTCGCCGCCGTTCATGTCGATCAGCAGCGCCCCCACCTCTTTGGCCTGAAACACGGTATAGCCGTTCCAGCACCGGCCGGGGTCGTAGAGGGTCGCCCCGGTGGGAAAGATACTGGGATAGGTCATAGGGTTATGCCTCCTGAGCGTTAGTCTATTCTTCTTTGAACGCCGTCTCCCGGCCGCGGCGGATGCCCGGCAGGGCTACCGCGATCAGCATGCCCGCCGCGAGGACAAGAAAGGCCAGCGACAGGGGACGCGTAAAAAACACGGACGGGTCGCCCCGCGAAAGCAGCATGCCCCGCCGCAGGTTTTCCTCCAGCATCGGGCCCAAAACAAATCCCAGGATAAGCGGGGCCGGTTCGCATTCGAGCTTATGGAACACATAACCGAGGAGCCCGCACAGGGCCGTCAATCCGATGTCGAACGTATTGTTGTTCACGCTGTAAAGCCCGATGCAGCAGAACAGCAAAATGGCAGGATAGAGCAGGCGGTAGGGTACCGAGAGCAGCCGCACCCAGATCCCCACCAGCGGCAGATTCAGCAGCACCAGAATAACGTTTCCCACCCACATGGAGACGATGACGCCCCAGAACAGCGCCGGATTGCTCGTGATGACCCGCGGGCCCGGCTGGATGCCGTGAATCATCATGGCGCCGGCCATCATCGCCAGGATCACGTTGGGCGGGATGCCGAGCGTGAGCAGCGGCACGAACGAGGTCTGGGCGGCCGCATTATTGGCCGATTCGGGAGCCGCCACCCCGCGGATATCGCCCGTTCCGAAGCGTTCCGGGTTGCACGCCCATTTCTTCTCGATCATATAGGCCGTAAAGGAGGAAATGATCGCCCCGCCGCCCGGCAGAATCCCCAGGAGCGAGCCGCAGATCGTGCCGCGCAACACGGCCGGCGCCGCCGCGCGAAGGTCCTCCTTCTTCAGCCACAACCCGGTGAGTTTGCTCTTCAGGATGTCGCGCGTCTCGCGCTTTTCGAGGCTGTTGATGATATCGCAGATGCCGAAAAGCCCCATGGCCAGGGAAACGAATCCGATGCCGTCCGCCAGTTCGGTAATCCCGAACGTGAAGCGGTGCGCGCCGCTGGTGACATCCGTGCCGATCATCCCCAGCAGCAGCCCGATTACGATCATGCCGACCGCCTTGAGCATGGACCCGGAGGCCAGCACGACCGAGCCGATCAGACCGAAGACCATGAGCGAAAAGTACTCCGCCGGCCCGAACTGGAATGCCAGCTCGGCCAACGGAACCGCCAGAACGGCCAGGACCAGGGTGGCGAACGAGCCGGCCGCGAACGAGCCCAGGGCCGAGACGGTCAGCGCCGCTCCGGCCCGCCCCTGGCGCGCCATCTGATGCCCGTCGAGGCAGGTTACCACGGATGAGGCTTCCCCCGGTACGTTCACCAGGATGGACGTCGTCGATCCGCCGTACTGGGCGCCGTAGTAGATGCCCGCCAGCATGATCAGGGCTGAGACCGGCGGCAGGGCGAAGGTGGTGGGCAGGAGGATGGCGATGGTCTGAACCGGACCGATGCCCGGCAGAACCCCGATGAGGGTGCCGATCAGGGCTCCGACCAGGCAGTAGAGAAGGTTCATGGGAGTGACGGCGGTCTGGAATCCGAGCGCCAGATTGGACAGCAGTTCCATGGAATATCCACCCATGGCCGTTCAGAAGCGGCCGGTAATAAAGGACGGCCAGATCGGCAATTGGAAATCGAGAAAATAGACGAACACCACCAGCACGATGGCGGTCAGCGCAGCGGCATTCAGGAGCGCTTCCTTCCAACGGAACTCATGGCTGGCCCGACTGACGAGAACGACGAGGGCGGCGGTCGACAGCAGCAGTCCCAGGGGTTTCAGGATCTGGCTGAAGAGCACCACCGAAACGAGGATGATCGCCACGGGTTTGAGCTGCAGAATCGGCCACCCGGCAGGGCCTTGGCTCCCCGCTACCCCTCTTAGCAGGATCACGCCGCCGAGCACGACCAGGAACCCGCCGAGCACCAGCGGAAAATACCCGGGTCCCATCTTGGCGGCGCTGCCGATCGTCAGGCCGAACGACAGGGCCATCGCTGCCGCACCGAAAAAAACGAACATCACGCCGGTCAGGAAATCCTTCGGATGCCGGATGCGCATGCAAACCCCTTGGGTTCTCGGTTGCTTGGGCAATAACGGACACAGCATCAGCCGAGTCATGGCGGGGCGGGGTTTCTGCCGCAGCGCACCGCCGTCATGCTTTCAACGAACCAGCGACCGGCAGCAAGCCCGCTCCATACGTGTCCGGACAGCCCCGGAGAACAGACCCTCACGGAGTCGTCAATCTTCTCTGCCTGTCCGCAGTTCCTCTAGACGGCTTGGGGGCGTGGCAGGATCGCCTGAAAAATTGGCGGCGGCGCGCTGCGGCAGAAACCCCGCCCCGCCGATGCCGGATCGAACCGAATCGGCCGTATCTTATCGCCGAAACGAATGAAGACCGCACCCTGCCGGTTATTCGGCCTTGAACCCGGACGCCTTGATGATCGGCACCCAGCGCTCGCGGTCCTTCTTAAAGACGGCGCTGCATTCCTCCGGCGTGGTGCCGGCCGGATCGCTGCCCATCCCCTTGATTTTCTCGACGACATCCGCAGACTGCACCGCCTTGGCGACGGCCGCGCTCAGCTTGTCGATGACGGGCTTGGGGGTCTTGGCCGGTACGACCAGAGCGTTCCAGCCCACTCCTTCAATCTCCGGAAAGCCTGCCTCCTTGAAGGTGGGGATGTCCGGCTGCTTGCGCGAAGTTCCGGCTGTGGCCAGAATGCGGATCTTGTCCGGATGGTACGCCGACTGGGCATCATAGGCATCGACGCCGATCGGAATCTGGTTGCCGATCAACGCGGTCACCAGCGGACCCGACCCGTTGTAGGAGGAATGCACCATTTCGACCCCCGCCGCCTTGCCGATCATGAGTCCGAAAAAATGCGGCAGGCTGCCGGCGGCCGGAGACCCGTAGTTGGCCTGATTCGGGTTTTTCTTGATCCATTCGATCAGGCCCTTCACGTCCTTGATCGGCGAGGCCGGCGGCACCGAGGCGCAGAACTGGTAGACTTGGATGAGAGACACCGGTGCGAAGTCGGCATCCGGGTCGTACGCCAGCTTGGAGAACACCACCGGCGCCACGACGAAAAGGGCCGGGTTCACCAGCAGCAGCGTGGTGCCGTCCGCCGGCTGGCCCTTGGCGTACTCTGTGCCGATGCGTCCGCCGGCGCCGGGCTTGTTTTCCACGATCACCGTCTGACCGAGGGAATCCTTCAGCTTGTCCGCGATGAGCCGGGCCACCACGTCCGAGCCGCCGCCTGCCGGGTACGGCACGACGATCTTGACGGGGCCTTTGATTTCCTGGGCGGATAGCATGCTCCCCCCGCAGAGGACGACCATCATGACGACCAGCAACCCCACGCAGCATCTACGCATGGCGAAACCTCCTTTGGATAAGTGTTCTTGACTCTTTTTTGGACTAACGTTATACAGATAAGCGCAACCGTGTCAAGCCTATTCGGTGATAACGGATCGATCGATGAGCTTTACCCCCGTCAAGCAGAACCGCATCGCGGTCGAAATCGTCAGCCAGCTCAAGGCGGCGATCCTCTCCGGCCGGTTCAAACCCGGCGAACGCCTGCCCACCGAACGGGAGCTGACCGAGCAGTTTCAGGTCAGCCGGGTGGTGGTGCGGGAAGCGGTCCGGGAGCTTGAAATCAAGGGGCTGGTCAAAATTTTACAGGGCCCCACCGGCGGCGCTTATGTGACCGATCTGTCCCTGGACCACCTCAACAGCGCCTTCCTGGATCTCTTCCTCTACAACCGGGTGTCGGTGGCGGAACTGATCCAGGCCCGCCTTTTAATCGAGTGCGAAATCGCCCGAATCGCCGCCGGGCGCATCGAACCCCAGAGCGCCCGGCGTCTGCAGGAAGCCCTTGACGCCGAACAACGCGATAGCGGTTCGCATGCCGAGTTTGTTTCCAACCGTCTGGTGTTTCATTACCTCCTGGCCGAACTGAGCGGGAACCGCCTGCTGCAGGCCACCGCCAGCGCGCTATTTCAGCTGACGGGCGAGGTGATCCTGGAGGTCAAACCCGTCAAGAAAGTGATCCATCGACCGAAGGAACATGCCGAGATCCTGCGCGCCCTTCTGGATCACGACCGCCATGCCGCCGCCCTCGCCATGCAACGGCATCTGGAAAGCATGGGCCAACAGCTGGCCCGACTGGAGGGGCTCTACCGCAAACGGAGAGGGACTCGAATTTCAAATTTGATCCCGGCTAATCGGGGTTGGGAGGTGGCAGGTGACATTGATTGAAAGTATCGGTTCAGCGCCGATCCAGCGCGTCTTGCAGTTCAGGATCAGGCCCGGCTCGGACCTGCTGCAAGCCATCACGGAAGGAATTCAGGCGGAGAGGGTGCAAGCCGGGATTTTTGTTTCCGGCCTGGGGGCACTTCGCAGGGCGGTTTTCCGCAACCTGAGGGTGTTTCCGGAAAAATTCCCGGTAAACCCGGAGGACCGCCTTTATCTGGACATCACGGCGCCGATGGAGCTCGTGTCGTTGACGGGATGGATCGCCCCCCGCGTCGACGGGGGCACAGAGATCCATGCCCACTTCGCCGCCTCCACGGTCCGAAACGAGACCGTGGTCACCCTGGGGGGCCACCTGACGGAGGGCACCGTCTGCGGCATCAAGGTGGTGGTCGCGATTCTGGCGATCGATTCGGATCAGGCCCAGGCCGCTATGGAACCATATTCCAAATCACTTGATCTCTTTTTAGGTCCAGCCCGCTGAACAGCAGTGGCGAAGGGCAATGGCATGCTAAGACGGCGGTGGAAGATATGGACATGGGCGGGCGCCGTCCTGTGTTTTCTCGGATCCCAGCCGGCGTCGGCCTGCACCCTGTGGGGAGCTTCCGGAACGGCAGTAGCGGGCGGGGGCACTCTGGTCGCCAAGAACCGCGACTGGAGTCCGGATCACCGCCAGGAGCTATCCGTCTTGAGACCGGCGCAGGGGTACCGGTCGCTTCTCCTGACAGCGGTCGGCGGAGCCGAGCCCGGCGTCAAGGCCGGAGTGAACGAAAAGGGCCTGGTCATCGTCAGCGCCACGGCCAGCCAGGTGCCCGGCACCCAGCGCAAAGCAGCTCGCCAGAAAAAAGAGTTGATGAGATTTTTTCTAACCACGTGCGCGAGCGTCGACGAATTGCTGAACCAGGTCGAGCTGCTGCGCCGTCCGGTCTTTTATCTGGCCGGCGATCGCAAGGAGATCGCACTGATCGAGGTTGCACCCGAAGGGCGGCGTTCGGTCCGCCGCCAGGATTCCGGCACGCTGCACCATACGAACCATTACTGCATCCTCGATCCGGCGGATCAGAAACGAAAACCCGGTGCCAGCAGCACGCAGCGTTATGCCCGCATGAGCGAGTTGCTGAAAGGCCCTCCGGCGCCGTTTGCCGCCGAAGATTTTATCCGTTTCAGCGCCGACGCCGTCGCCGGGCCCGACAACAGCATCTGGCGGACCGGAAGCAGCCCCACCCGCAAACGCACGCTGGCCACCTGGCTCGTATCCGTGCCGACCGCCGGCAGCCCGCAGCTTTATCTCAAGACCGCCGACCCCGGTGAGCCCGAGCAGGTCTGCCGCATTTCCGTCGAGGCGGCCCTCGGCGGCGGCGACCGAATCCCTTTAAACAGCGAACTCTGCCGATGATCGCCTTCCGGAACGGTTTCGTCGCCTTTCGGCCGGCCGATGCGTCTGACAGCGCCGCCATTGCCGGCCTTCACAGCGCCAGCTGGCGCCGCGCCTACCGTGGCATATTGCCCGACTCGTATCTGGATGGAGAGATCGCGCAAGAGCGGCTGGAGCTCTGGGAAAACCGCCTGTTGTCGTCCGGCATGAATCGCCGGCTGGTCCTCCTGGCCGAGAGTGCCTCGGACCTTGCAGGCTTTGTTTGCATCCTGCTCGACGCCGAGCCCGAATGGGGGGCCTGCCTCGACAACCTGCATGTTCGTCCCGATAGCCACCGGCGCGGTCTGGGACGTCTGCTGTTCGCCGAAGCCACGCGCTGGCTGATGTCGAAAGAGCCGGGCTGGCCGCTCCACCTCTGGGTTTTCGAAGCCAACCCGGCGGCCAGGGGATTTTACGACCGGTTCGGCGGAGAAGTGGTGACCCGCAAGATCAAACGCATGCCCGGCGGAGCCGAGATCGCGTCCCTGCGTTATCTCTGGCGCGACACCCAAACGCTGCTGAACCGTCTGGCGGGCCGCCCCGCCGTCTGACCCGCCGCGATCCGATCGGGCGGGGCACACGGCATGGACCGCCCGACCATGGGCTGGCGTCGATGGATTTCGTGCTTACCTTGGCGCTGCCGATCGGTACACACCCCCAGAGAAGAGGAACCCATCATGAAACCGTTGAAACGCATGTCCCCCCAACGATCGTTTTCGCTCGGCGCCGGTTTGGCGGCCGTCCTGGCCGCCCTGATGTTCACCCCAGCGGCCATGGCCCAGAGCGGTCCGACCGCAGGGCCGGCCATTCCGGCCATCGCCGTCAGCGGGAACGCGGAAGTGGCCGCAACGCCCGACCGCGCTCTAGTGAGCCTCGGCGCCGTGGTCGAGAGCAAACAGGCCCAGGACGCCCAGAAGCAGATCGCCCAGATCATGCAGCGCGTCATCAAGGACATCAAAGCGCAAGGCGTCCCGAATGAGAAGATCCGCACCTCCGGGCTCTCCCTGAATCCGGTTTACTCCCACCCAGCCCCCCGGGCCGGTCAGGAGCCGGAAGCCCCGCGCATCGTCGGCTACCGCGCCGCCAATACGGTGCGGGTGCAGGTCGACGACCTGGAGCGCGTCGGCGGCGTGATCGACGCCGGCATCGCCGCGGGTGCCAACCAGCTCAGCGGCCTCGCGTTTGACCTTCGCGACGACCTCAAGCACCGTGAGCAGGCTCTGCAGCTGGCTGCCCGGGAGGCCCGCAGCAAGGCCGAAGCCCTGGCCGCCGCGCTGAACCTTCAGCTGGGCGAGGTGATCGAGATCCGCGAAGAAAGCGGCCCGACCGCCTATCCCGCAGAGCGGCGGCTGGCCGCGCCGTCCGCTGCCGGCACTCCGATCCAACCGGGCCAGGTTCAGATCAGCGCCGGAGTCCAGGTGCGCTTCCGCCTGGTCGGTCCGCAGAAGTAACATGGCGGACGGCCATCCAACCGGCGACCGCGATGCCGCAACGGTTGACCCGCGGGCCGATGCCTGCCCGCCGGGGATCATCATCAACGAGGTCCAGCTGATCCTGGCTGAAAAGAGAACCTCGCTGGCCAGCCTGCGGACCGGCATCGCGGTGTTTGCCATCCCCCTGTCGATCATGGGCGTCGCCATCGCCAAACTGCGGCGCGAGGACCGCATGATCGCCGAGATCAAGCGCAAGCACAGCGTGATCGCCGAGTTCATCGATTGAATTGACCTTTGGGGCAATTCTCGGTAAGCATCCTTCCCCAGAGGACGATATCATGACATTTACTTGGGATTTCCCCTATCCGTCTCAACGAATGCCGGTCCTGGCGCGCAATGCAGTGGCCACCTCTCAGCCGCTGGCCGCTCAGGCCGGGCTGCGCATGCTGCTCGCCGGC
>JALOPB010000407.1 GCA_025454115.1 Desulfobacterales bacterium
ACGATCTCGTTGCCTTGAAATTGGCTCAGGAACTCGCGGATGAGAATCAGCTGGGTGACGACCGAGGCGATTCCCGTTGTGACGACGACAGCGACGATGCGCGTTTCATTTGACTTCTTCAAAGTACTGGACCTGATAGGTCGACACCTCGAGCCGGCCGCGCTTCCAGGCGTCCCGCGGCAGCCCGGCTTTAAGGCAGAGCTGGCCTAAAAAATCCTCTTTTTTCGGGAGCTGGTCCCAAACCTGGGGAAGGAAGGTTGCGCTGGCATAGTCCTGACGGATGATCACCCCGTCGACGTTCGGCCGCAGCTTCCGCAGCAAGTCTTCCGGGTCGCTGAACGAGAGCGGTTGAGGCTCGGTGAGCACGCTGACCTCGATTTCGATCTGGCCGAGCTCCGTCTCCGTGAGCGGCGAGAACCGCGGGTCATGAAAGGCTGCATGGATGGCATTGCGGCGGACGCCCTCGGCCAACGGGTCGGACGCGGACAGGCTGCCGATGCAGCCCCTGAGCCGGCCCTGATGTTTGAGCGTGACGAACGTGCCGCAGCGGGCCTGGAACGAAGCGTCACTCAGCGCTGATCGCATCCGTTCAGCCTCGGCCGGCGTCAGCGTCAGGCCGAACTTCTCCATCAGCGTGCTGCGTGCGAGCTTCACCAGAACCTGACCTTTTTCAGGTGTCACGAATTGGCTCGATTGAGTCATGGCCGGTATGGGCGATTCTCCAAAAAAGGCGATGGCGGCATATCCCACCACCCGCGATCGGTCGCCGGCGGTGTCGCCGCTGTTGAGATAGTTGAGCAGCACCGGGCGCCAGCCGAAGCGCTCGGCCATGGTCAGCAGGACCGCGAGCGGTTGCGACCCGCAGGCCGCACGAGGATCGTGAAGCAACGCCCGGTGGTCGTGCGCCAGGATCGCCTCGATGGTCCTGCGGTCCCTGACCTGCGCTTCGGCATACGGCAGGAAATGCGACAAATCCGAGCTTACCACCACCAGGGTCTGCGAATCAATCAGAGGCTGAAGGGCGGCGCAGAGCCGGTCGACCTGCGCACGTCCGACCACCACCGGAATCAGCTGGAAGGACTTGAGATAGGCCTGCAGAAAGGGCAGTACGACTTCCAGAGAATGCTCGCGGTCGTCGGCCGGGGGCAGGGGCGTGAAGAGCTCCGACTGTTTCAGAAGATCGGCGGCGGCAGGGTGCAGAGCGATCTGGCCGAGCGGCGTCTGAAACGCCTGAACGGGGGAGACGGCAGCGTTGCGGACGCCCACGACGTGATCCGGTCCCATCAACAGCACCGTTTTGAACTGATGTTCCGAAAGCACACGGGCGGCATGTGCCGCCGTCGGCCCGGAATAAGGGTAGCCGGCATGGGGCAGGATGAGCGCCCTGAGTGAGGGTTTTTCCGGAAGATCCGGCTGCGCTCTGCGAGCGCTTTGGCCGAGCTGGTCGATCAGCTCGCCGAGCGCGCGGGGATCCGCCGGATAAAAGCTGCCGGCGTGTACCGGCAGACGAACCCGGTCGGCGGACAGCGCGCCGCCGGCGAGCAGGGTCAGCATGAGCGCAAGCACGACTCCGGTGATCGGTTTGGGGATCATCTTGACATCCTTCCCGAAAGCCGCCCGTCAACTCTCGTCAAATGGTTCCGCCCGGAAGCCCAGGTTGCCGTAGCGGTGGTAGTTGGTGCAGATGCTCTGCTGGCGATAGTAGTGCAACAGCTCAAGGCGCCCTTCCATGAGGACCGGCGCGCGCGCGATGTAGAAGCCCGTCTCGGCGGCGGCGGCGAAGACCTCCTGCGGGACTCGGTCCGGCGCGGCGTAACGGATGCGGTCGACTGTCGGGATGAGAGCGATCAGCTCCTCGTCCGTCTCCTGGAACACGGGTCCTCGGCCGGTGAGGCGCCGGCCTTCGGCGTCATAGAGGAAACGCGTTGCCGGTGAGTCCAGGCCTCTGGGGATGCTGGCGCGCAGGCGGTTACCGGTGGCCCTGACGGCGGCAATCCGTGCCAGGACGTCGAACAGGCTGTCTTGCGGGTGCAGCCGCACGACAATGGTCCCGACCGGCAGATGGCGCAGGATGTTGTCCTGGCCGCGCAGGTGGAAGAAATCCGTGTCTCGGGAAAATTCGGTTTCGGCCCAATAAAGATAGCTGCGGATGGCGAGAACGGCCTTGTGGATGTCATCATTATCGCGGCCGAAGCCGTTCCAGGCGAGGCGATGCTGCCAGCGTTGCGCGATTCGCAGCAACGGATGGGGGGCCGCCAGCGGTCCTGCCTGCGGAGGACCGATTTCCTCGATCGCGAGAAACTGGGCGACGTAGTGCGGCCCCCCCGTTTTGATGCCCGCACCGATAGCGGATTTACCCATGCCGCCGAACGGCTGGCGCAGGACGACGGCGCCGGTGGTGCCGCGATTGATGTAAAGGTTACCGGCCCGGATGCGCTCCTTCCAGCAATCCTGCTCGCGGCGGTCAAGGCTTTCCAGACCGGCCGTCAGGCCGTAGCCGGTCTGGTTGGCCAGCGATACCGCCTGCTCCAGATTCTCGGCGCGCATGACGCCCAGGACGGGGCCGAAGAATTCCGTCAGGTGGGTGCTGCTGCCGGCCGGCACATCCCACTTGATGCCCGGCGTCCAGAGTTGCGGGTTGTCGGCAAGCCGCCGCGGCTCCAGAGCCCACGACTCACCGGGCTCAAGGCCGGTCAACGCCTCCCGGAGCGGGCCGCCCGGAGGCCGAACCAGGGGACCCATCCGACTGGTGAAGTCCCAGGCCGAGCCGGTTTTGAACGTTGCCGTCGCGTCGGTCAGCTGGCGTTTGAAGGCGTCGTCCTCATAGACCTCTCGTTCCAGAATCAGCAGGGAGGCGGCCGAGCATTTCTGTCCGGAGTTGCCGAACGCCGAATAGACGACGTTGCCGACGGCCTGCTCCCGATCGGACATGGCGGTGACGATCGTCG
>JALOPB010000087.1 GCA_025454115.1 Desulfobacterales bacterium
GACTCCCCGGTGCTCTCCCGTGAATTAATTTACACGGCCCTGACCCGGGCGCGGAAAGGCTTTACGCTCTTCGGCCACCGGGACGTTCTTACGGCCGCCATCCAGCGCCGCATCGAACGCACCTCCGGTCTGCGGCACGCGCTCTGGGGATGATAGACGCACACACGCTGCGCGCGCACCCATGCCGCGGCGTTCACCGCAGCCGGCCTTGTTGTTTCCAGAGCGGCCTCCCGTTGCCATATTTACCCGGTGAGTCGGCTGTGCTATTTTTGAAGCCGGCAATGATCCATCGACGCGTTAGAGGAAAAGAGGGATGACGGACTCAGGCTTTAAAACGTTCTCATTTTGGGCGGGGTCCGGATCCCGCATGAAAAAGGACTCCTGGGGCACTCCGACGCAGATGTGCTGGTGCATGCCATTTGCGATGCTCTGCTCGGAGCGTGTGGCCTGGACGACATCGGCGTTCATTTCCCGGACAGCGACCCGGCCTATCGGGGGATTTCCAGCCTGGAGCTGCTGAGAAAGACCTGTATGATGGTCGCTGCCAGTGGATTCCGGATCGTCAACGTTGATGCCGTCGTACTGGCCGAAGCGCCTAAAATCATGCCGTTTCGCCGTGAAATCTCGATCCGGATTCTTCAGGCCATGCAGGTCGCTGCGCCGCAGGCCTTCAATCTCAAGGCCACAACCACCGAAGGCTGCGGAATGATTGGACGCGGTGAAGGAATCGGTGCCATGGCCACTGTGCTGATCGAACGCAGGCCGCCGGATCGCGATGGAGCCTCATGAGCGTATTTGAACTGAAGTCCGCATTCGACCCGGCGGGCGACCAGCCCGCCGCCATCGAAGCGCTCTACCGGCAGCTGCTCGCCGGCCGTAAGCACCATGTCCTTTTGGGTGTCACTGGTTCCGGCAAGACCTTCACAATGGCACAGGTTATTGCACGGATCAGCCAGCCGACCCTGGTGATCGCCCCGAACAAGACCCTGGCGGCCCAGCTTTACAGCGAGTTTCGCCAACTGTTCCCCGACAATGCCGTCGAATACTTCGTCAGCTACTACGACTACTACCAACCGGAGGCCTACATCCCGGCCTCGGACACTTACATCGCCAAGGATTCCTCCATCAACGATATGATCGACAAGCTGCGACACTCCGCGACACGCTCCGTGCTTTCACGGCGCGATGTGCTGGTGGTGGCGAGCGTTTCCTGCATCTACGGTCTCGGCGCTCCGGAAGACTACCTGTCCATGCGCGTGGAGATTGAAGCCGATGCCGAATTGAGCCGCGAACGGCTGCTGGCGGATCTCGTCGCCATGCAGTACGAACGCAAGGATCATGATTTTTTTCGAGGGACCTTCCGGGTCCGCGGCGACCGCGTCGAAATTTTCCCGGCCTATGAAGAAGACCGGGCCATCCGAGTCGATTTTTTCGGGGACACGGTGGAAAGCGTCGTCGAGATCGACGCCCTGCGTAACACGGTTCTGCGCCGACTCCAGCGCGGCGTCATTTTTCCCGCCAGCCACTATGTCACCCAAAAGACCACTCAGCAGAGAGCCCTGCAGACAATCCGCACCGAGCTGAGTGGCCGTATCGACTTTTTCCGCAGCCAGGGCAAATTGTTGGAAGCGCAGCGGATCGAGGAGCGCACGCATTTTGACCTCGAGATGATTCAGGAGTTAGGCTATTGCAACGGCATCGAGAACTACTCGCGGCATTTGACCGGCCGCCGGGCCGGGGAGCCGCCGCCGACCCTGCTCGATTATTTTCCGAAGGATTTTCTGCTGTTCATCGACGAGAGCCACATTGCCGTACCCCAGCTCCAGGGCATGTACCGCGGGGACCGCGCGCGCAAGCAGACCCTGGTGGACTACGGTTTCCGGCTGCCTTCGGCGCTAGACAACCGGCCGCTCACATTCGAGGAGTCCCAGTCGCGCTTCAACCAAGTGGTCTACGTTTCCGCCACCCCGGCGGACCATGAGATGGAGATGGCCGGTCATGCGGTCGTCGAACTCATCGTACGGCCGACCGGGCTGATCGATCCCACGATGGAAGTCCGCAGCGCACGCCACCAGGTCGATGACCTGCACGATGAAATCCGCACCCGACAGCAGCGCCGCGAGCGCGTGCTGGTCACCACCCTGACCAAGCGCATGGCGGAAGACCTGACCGAGTATTATTCGGACCTCGGCGTCAAGGTCCGTTACCTGCATTCGGACATCACCACGCTGGAACGCATGGACATCATCCGCGACCTGCGACTGGGGCATTTCGACGTGCTGGTGGGTATCAACCTGTTGCGCGAAGGCCTCGACATCCCCGAGGTCTCGCTGGTGGCCATCTTGGATGCCGACAAGGAAGGGTTTTTGCGATCGACGCGATCGCTCATTCAAACCTGCGGCCGCGCGGCGCGCAATGCCAACGGCCTGGTCATCCTCTATGCCGACTCGGTCACTCCGTCGATGCGGCAGGCCATCGACGAAACCAACCGGCGGCGCAAAATCCAGCAAGCTTACAACCAGGCCCACGGCATCACGCCCGTATCCGTGCATAAGGCCATCGCCGGGGCCTTTGATTTCGTCACCGGCCAGCCGCCGAACGCGCTCAGCCGGATCGCCGAAGAATCTGTCGCGTACGACTCCCTGGCGGATGTCGACGCCGAGATTCGCAGGCTTGAAAAACAGATGCATCAGGCTGCTGGGGAGCTTGATTTCGAACGGGCCGCCGAGCTGCGGGACCAGGTCAAGAAGCTGCAGCGGCTGATCGTGCTGGAAACATGAATACGCTTCTGGATGCGCACCCATTGGCGCCCGGCGATCCGGCCGGCAAGGCCGCCAACGCCCCATTGACGCCCGGTGTCTACCTGATGAAGGCGGCCGACGGCCGGATTCTGTATGTGGGCAAGGCGCGCAACCTTCGCAAACGCTTATCGGCCTATTTCAAAACATCGACCCATTCCGAATCCAAAATCGATGCATTGGTGGGCCGGATCGCCGACATCGAGATGATCCTCACCCGCACGGAGAAAGAAGCCCTTATCCTTGAATCCAACCTCATCAAACGCCACCGACCACGCTTCAACGTGGTGCTCAAGGACGACAAGCGCTACCCCTCCCTGCGGCTGGATCCGAAAGAAACCTATGCCCGTTTCACCGTTGTGCGAAAGATCGGCGAGGACGATGCCCTCTATTTCGGACCGTTTGCATCCGCTCAAGCCGTGCGGGAAACCCTCAAGGTGCTCAATCGGACCTTCAAACTGCGCAACTGCAAGTCCAGCGAATTCCGCACCCGGACCCGGCCCTGCCTGCACTGCCAGATGAACGGCTGTCTGGCGCCCTGCTGTCGGGATGTCCCGCCAGATGTCTATCGAGAGCATGTCCAGGAGGCGATTCTTTTTTTAAAGGGCCGCACGCAAGAGCTGCTCGCAAAGATCCGCGGCGACATGGAGTCTGCGGCCGCCGCTCAGGAATATGAAAGGGCCGCCCGCCTCAGGGATAAACTGTTTGCGTTGCAGCGCACCACCGAGAAACAGGTCGCCGTGACCACCGACTTCATGGACCGGGATGTCTTTGCGGCGGCCGCCGCTTCCGGTTCCGCCGTGATCACCTACCTGGAGGTGCGCGGCGGTTTTCTAACGGGTACTCGCCACTTCGGTTTCTCTGAGACCATGGCCGCCGAACATGAGATGCTGGGCATGTTCATCCGTCAGTTTTATGAAGGCCGCACCTTCGTCCCCGAAGAGCTCTTCGTGTCGCACCCGATCGAGGACGAAGCGTGGATCCAGGAATGGTTGGCTGTTCAGAGAGGCAGGCGGGTGCGGGTCCATCGACCGGAGCGCGGTGAAAAAGCACGACTGCTGGAGGTAGCGCTGAACAATGCCCGCACGGAGCTCCAGGCTCTGCTGGCCCGCCGTTCCAGCGGCACCGCGCTGTTGGAACGCCTGCAACGCCGCCTGAACCTGTCGCGCCGTCCGCAGCGCATCGAATGCGTCGACAACTCGACGCTCATGGGATCCGACCCGGTTGCCGGTCTGGTGGTGTTTGTAGACGGACGCCCGGAGCGGTCCGCCTACCGTCGCTACCGCATTACCGGCGTGGCCGTGCCCGATGATTATGCCGCCATGTCGGAGATTCTGAGACGGCGACTGGGAAAAGGGGCGGCTTCCGAGCCGTTTCCCGATCTTCTGATGGTGGACGGTGGCAAGGGGCAGCTCGGCGCTGCGCTGGCGGTCATGAAGGATTTACAGCTCGACGGGCGGATGGATGTCATCGGCATCGCCAAAATGGACCCGGATCGGGGGGACGTTCAAGACAAGGTTTTTCTTCCCGGGCGCTCGAACCCGGTCCATTTCGGCCGGGAGGGCGACCTGTTGCTTTTCCTGCAACAGGTGCGGGATGAAACGCACCGCCACGCAGTTTCCTTCCATCGGCGACGGCATCGGGCTACAGCCCTCAAATCGGCATTGGATACGATTTCCGGAGTTGGTCGGGTGCGAAAGGCACAACTGATCGAACATTTCGGAAGCTTTGAAGCGGTCCGGGCAGCCACACTCGCTGAACTGAGCGCGCTGCCCGGTTTTAGCCTGAAGCTAGCTGCCGCGATCAAAGAGGGCCTGAACGCAAACCGGGACACCCCAGCGGCGGAGTGAAGAATCAATATTTCAGTTTGGCTAAGGCGCTTTTCAGTTCTTGAACCGCAGCCGCCGATTTCTGCAACGCCGCGTTCTCGTCGCTGGTCAGCTTGATTTCGATCACCTGCTCGATGCCGCCGGCCCCCAGTTTGACCGGAACGCCGATGAACAGACCCTTGATCCCGTATTCGCCTTCCAGACAGGCTGCGCAGGGCAGGATCTTCTTCTTGTCTTTAAGGATGGACTCGGCCATTTCCACCGCAGCCGACGCCGGAGCATAGTAGGCGCTGCCGGTCTTGAGCAGGCTCACGATCTCTGCTCCGCCATTGCGTGTCCGCTTCACCAAGGCTTCGATGCGCTCCGGGGGCATGAGCTCGGTGATGGGGATGCCGGCCACGCTGGAGTAACGCGGCAGCGGCACCATGGTATCCCCGTGGCCGCCCAGAACGAAGGCATGGGTGTTTTCTACGGAAACGTTCAACTCCATGGCAATAAACGCGCGGAAACGAGCCGAGTCCAGCACGCCGGCCATGCCGATGACGCGTTGTTTGGGAAATCGGCTGGCATCAAAGGCCACATGGCACATGGCATCCAGCGGATTGCTTACGATGATCAACGTGGCGTTGGGCGAACGCGATGCAACTTCCTGAGTCACCTTTTTGACGATACCGGCATTGGTGGTCAGCAGGTCATCGCGACTCATGCCCGGCTTGCGCGGAATTCCGGCAGTGATGATGACGATGTCGGAATCGGCGCTGGCGTCATAGGCGTTGGTTCCAACCAGATGAGCGTCATGCTTTTCGATGGGCGCCGCTTCGGCGAGATCCAGGGCTTTGCCCTGGGGAACCCCCTCGATGATATCCACCAACACCACATCACAAAGCTCTTTTTCTGCCAAACGCTGGGCCGCCGTGGCGCCGACGTTTCCCGCACCGATGACGGTGACCTTTTTGTCCATGACGATCTCCTCCGTATGGCGGCTGTTGATGTGAACTGGTGCGACCGTCGCTGGGCGCCGCGGACCCGACAGCCGGCCCTGTGCGTCACGCATGCAGCGGAACCTTCGAGTTTATCCGCCCATGCCCCTACAGTTCACAGAGGAATTTTTCGTTACCATAATCCATGCGATTGTCAACAGAATTCATAGGTTGACAGACTCGCACGCTCACCATTGCTGCCCGCTTCGGCCGAATAGGCCCGGGAGTATTCCAACCCCGTGCCGCTTGCACCGCCGCGCACGCTCTCCTGGCTTTTTGCTTTGCGCACGCCAAACCTTGTGATATGATAGAAAAATGGCAATCGTAAATCTAAAAAAACACCAGATCGAGTGTAAGATCGTTTATTATGGCCCGGCGCGGTGCGGGAAAACCACCAACCTGGAATACATCCACCGGACCTTTTCCCAGCATGTCAGGGGACAAATGATCTCCATTGATACCGAGGGGGATCGGACCTTGTTTTTCGATTTCCTGCCGCTGGAGCTCGGAAAGGTCAAGGGGTGCGACGTCCGCGTCCAACTTTACACCGTGCCGGGCCAAGTCCGATACGCCTCCACCCGCAAGTTGGTTCTAAGGGGTGCGGACGGGGTGGTTTTCGTAGCTGACTCGCTTGAAGTGCGGCGCGAACAGAATATGCTCGCCCTGAAAGATCTTCAGCAGAATCTGCGCGATTACAACGTGAGTATCTTCAGGCTTCCGCTGGTGATGCAATTCAACAAACGTGACTTGGTCGAAGCCGATATTCCGCTCATGTCCCTGGAGCAGATGTCCCACGAGCTAAACCGGCAACTGAAGGCTCCCGCCCTGCCAGCGGCGGCGATGAACGGGACGGGGGTCGGAAAGACACTACAGGAATGCCTTCGACTGGTGCTGCGCAAGCTCCAGCAGGAGCTAAATTTTTAGGCACCTCGGATCTCCTGTCAGCAGTGGCGTAAGCTCACCTTGATGCGAATGGTATGGCGTCCGATTTCGATTTTTCCGGAAAATTGAGTTTCTTGAACCTCGGCGAGTTGTTGCAGCTGCTCGGCAGCAGTTCCGCCACCGGCACGCTGCGGCTCTGCAGCCCCTTTCGGGGGGAAGCCGGTTTGATCGTGTTCGAAAACGGAAACCCCCTGGACGCAAGGGATGGAGCCCGATCCGGCACGGAAGCCCTTTTTGCTCTTTTTGGCTGGATGGAGGGACGGTTCGAGTTCACCCGCGGGCCGGTTACGTGCGAACGAACGATCCAAAAGGGGAGGATGGAGCTCATTCTGGACGGGTTGCGCCTGCTCGATGAGGGCAAGATTGCCAAGCTCGGGCCAGCGCTTCCAACGCCAGGCCACGCCCAGATGGACGTTCCGGTATCCACCGGCCGCCTGTCGGAGCTGCCGCCGACCATCAAAGGACCCTTAGTGGATTACGCGTACGTGATTGACGAAGAGGGTTTCTACGATGGGGATGAAATCGTGCACGAAGGCGCCCACGGAAACTGGATTTGGGTGATTCTGGAAGGAGCTGCCGAAATCATCAAAACCACGCCGAAGGGCCCCCTCAAGCTGCTTCGAGTAGGGGATGGCGCCTTTCTCGGCAGTGTGGCGTCTTTGCTCATTGGCGACAACGTCCGCAGCACCACCGTCGTCGCCTGCGGAAACGTACAGCTGGGCATGCTGGACTCTCAGCTGCTGGCCGGCGAATTGGCCAACCTTTCAGCGGACTTTAAAAGCCTGATCAAGAGCCTGGACAACCGCCTGCGGTGCGTGACCGGGATCGGTGCCGATGCCCATGCACGCACCACGACCTTCATGGATCTTATCAAGGGGAAAAAATTGGCCCTCAAGGAGGGCCAGGACGAGAAGCGGCTTTTCCGGATTCGCGACGGCGAAGTGGTCGTTGCCCGCAGCCTGGGATCCAACTATGTCCCCTTGGCCCAGCTCCAGAAAGGCGATTTTTTCGGGCATATCCCGTTTCTGACGATCGGCCATGAGCCTTTTGCCGCAGCGGTGTTTTCCTCCCCCGACCTCAAATTGGCAGCCGTAGATTCAGCGAAGATTGCAACCGAATACAAGCAGCTATCGGCCACCCTGCGCAACATCATCGAATACCTGGCCGCTTGCATCTCAGCGACAACCTTGGTAACTATCAATCGGGTCAGCCAATCCGGCATCCGCTAATCGGCCGGTGACCTCTGAGGAGCACTGTTAGCCAATGAAGAACGACGAAAAGCGAAAACATCAACGGTTCAGTTCACTCAACCTTTCCTATGTGTGCCTGGACGAGGATCAAAAAGCCGTCAAACAGGGCATGGGGCGCACCTTGAATCTCTCTGAATCCGGGATTTTGCTGGAAACGCATTTTCCGATCTCAGAGGAACACCACGTCATTCTCAGTATCGGCCTCGGCGAAGACCTGGTCGATCTCCGAGGGCGGCCGGTGCATGTTCGCGCCACGGGGCAGGGGTCCTACGAAATCGGGATCGAATTTATTGACCCCCCAGAAACGGCCCTCCGGTCCGTGCGGCTATTTGTTCAATCCATCTCATCAGAAGACTAACCCGTCTCTCCGACGGAACGGCGTGGTTCCAACACCAGAAAGGATAGTTGTGATGAATCCAGTGATCAGTCGAACGGATTTCCCTGATCTGAACCTATTGAAACGAGGCAAGGTGCGGGACATGTACGATTTGGGCGAACACCTGCTCATGGTCGCCACGGATCGCATTTCAGCCTTCGATGTCGTCATGCTCGATCCGATCCCCGATAAAGGCATCATTCTGACTCAGATATCGCTTTTCTGGTTTGAAATGATGAAATCAGTTGTTGCCAACCACGTGCTAACCGGCGAGGTGGACGAATTCCCAAGAATCTGCCGACCGTACGCCGCGTCGCTCAGGGGCCGCAGTCTGCTCGTGAAAAAAGCCGTTCCGCTGCCCATTGAATGCGTGGCCCGCGGGTATATCTCCGGCTCCGGCTGGAGTTCCTACCAGCAGTCCGGCGAGGTGTGCGGCATCCGGCTGCCGACGGGATTGAGAGAATCCGATCGACTGCCGGAACCCATCTTCACGCCGGCCACCAAGGAGGAGGTGGGGATACACGACATCAACATCGATTTTGAAGAGACCCGCAAGCGCATCGGTCCGGAGTTATCCGAACGCGTGCGCGATTTGACCCTGACCCTCTACCGGAAGGGTGCCGCTTTCGCCGAAAGAAAAGGAATTATCATTGCCGACACCAAGTTCGAATTCGGACTTATCGGCGACGAGCTTATCCTGATCGACGAGCTGCTGACGCCGGACTCATCGCGCTTCTGGCCTCAGGCGTCCTTCCTACCGGGCGGCCCGCAGCAAAGCTACGACAAGCAGTACATGCGCGATTACCTGATATCGACCCGCTGGAACAAGACGCCGCCCCCTCCGCCCCTGCCGGACGAAGTGGTCCGCAACACCCGCCTCAAATACCTCGAAGCGCTCAAACAGCTGAGCGGCAGCAGTCATGGCCTCTGAGCAGGAAGGAGCGAATGCGGGAGACTCTCGAAGCGCTCCTTTGACGGACATCGACGGTGGGGATGAACGTTTCCGGATCACCACCCGGCGAACGAGCGACGACCTGCAAACCTCCATCCGACGGTTCGGACTGCGTATGCCACCGCTGCTCGCATCGGCTGGCGCCGGCTTTATTATCGTCAGCGGTTTTCGACGTGTGGATGCCTGCCGGGCGATGGGATGGGATTCGGTACCCGTGCGAATTCTCCAAACGGCATCCGCGTACGAGTGTGCCCTCAGGGCCGTCGCTGAAAACTCGATGGAACGGCCGCTGAATCTCATCGAAACCTCACGCGCTCTGAATTTGCTGGAACAGACTACCCCCGGAGGCCGAGTCCACGACGCAGACGCCGCGGCCCTCGGACTGCCGATCCACCCGGGCCTGACCGCGCGATTCAAGCGCCTGTGCCGAATGCCGGTCGAGGTTCAGGATGGCATTCTGGAAGGGGCGCTTTCCTTTGCCATGGCTTGCGAACTCGGTCGTCTGGAAGAGCACCTCGCAACGGCCTTTGCCTGTCTGTTTCGCCGGCTGAAGCCCAGTTTGAGCAAACAGCGCGAAATCCTCAGCCTGGTCGTGGAGATTGCCGGCCGGGAAAATGTCGATCCGCGGCAGGTGCTAGCGGAGTGCGGGTTGACGCAGGCAATGGACGCCTCAGACCCGGACCGCAACCAGCAGATTCATGGCATTCGCCGCCAGCTGAGACGACGCCGCTTTCCCGCATTGGCCGCCGCGGAGCATAATTTTTTTGCCCTGCGGCAACGGCTGAGGCTCGGCACCGCGCTCCAGCTGACGCCGCCCAGGGACTTCGAGGGAACTGGCTTCACTCTGACGTTGAGTTTTCAGACCATCGAGGAGGTCGCGCGCCTGCGCAGCAAGCTGGATGAACTGATCGACCACCCGGACTTCAAGATTCTGCTGACCGGCAAGGGCAGGGGGTTTGAAAGGGCGCCGGATTCATGAAAATCGCCGAGCTCTACGTCGATGCCCAGCTGGCCGACCGCACCGAAACCCATCCCGCCGCTTTGACGTGCCGATCCGGACGGTGGCGAGTGCGCAGGAAGTCTATGCGTCCATCGCCACAGCGGAAGACCCCGTCGGCCGGGGCAAACATGTGCTGTATCTTACCCGCAACCGAGGCGCCTTTATCAAGTCCTGTCCCGGCACGCGCCATTACACGTGCTGCGGTTATAAAATCCTGCATATCGGAACCTTCTGCAGCATGGATTGCTCCTATTGCATTCTGCAGTCTTATTTTCACCCGCCGGTCCTGCAGTACTTCATGAATCATGACGAGATGGACCGGGAGCTGGAC
>JALOPB010000088.1 GCA_025454115.1 Desulfobacterales bacterium
CTTAAAATCCTGCCGCACATGCTGGTGGTTTCGATTCTGCTGCTGGTAATCTACTTCCTGCTGGACACCTACCATTACCGCAAGGAGGGCGTTAAGGCTCCCGACGACGGGGTCAAGGAGCCCTTGAAACTGGTGGGGACCCACAACTTCATCTTTCTGGCCGGTATCGTCGGGTCCGTGCTGATGAGCGGCATCGTCGACTGGGGGGAGGTCACCACTTTAGGCATCCATCGCGCCCTTCAAGACTGGGTGCGCGACGGGCTGCTGATCCACATGGGAATCCTGTCCATGTTGACGACGTCGATAACGATTCGGGAGGGCAATGATTTTACCTGGTTTCCGATTCTCGAGGTCGCTTACCTCTTCATCGGCATCTTTATCACGATGATCCCCAAGGCGTCAGCCGGCCGGTCCACTATTTCTGGGTCACGGGCGCGCTTTCCGCTTTCCTGGACAATGCCCCCACCTACCTGACCTTTTTCAACACCGCCCTGGGCAGCTTTTTTGCGGGCATGCCGGAGGCCGAGGCCGTGCCGTTGCTGATGACCGAAAAAGCGGTCTACCTCCAGGCCATTTCCACCGGGGCGGTGTTCTTCGGGGCTATCAGCTACATCGGAAACGCACCCAACTTCATGGTGCGATCCATTGCGGAAGAAGCCGGCACGCCGATGCCGAGCTTTTTCGGCTACATTCTCAGGTTTTCCCTGTTGTTTCTGATACCCAGCTTTGTGATCGTCACGTTGATTTTCTTTTGACCACAGGAGGGGATGGTATGAGAATCGAAAAAGTCCTCTTTCACACCCGCTTCAGGGATTTGGCCTTCAATGCTTTAGAGGTGCTGCTGGAATTGAAGAAGGCCGGTCTGCAGGAAGTCGTTTTGACCTACGTGATCCCCAGAGAGGAGGTCGCCTTCGTGCCCTACGGGGGCTATCTCAAGGATGCGGCCGAGCAAATGGAGGAAGTCGCCCGTTTGCGTTTTGAGCAATGGCAGGAGTTCATTTCATCCAAGGGCCTGCGCAGCAAGGTCCGGATCGAGACTGGCACCTTGAACGCCAAAATCCTCGCCGTGGCGGAAGAGGAAAAAGTGGACCTGATCGTCACCGGCCGCAAAAAAAGATCCGCTTTTGAGAAGGTCTACGTGGGCTCTCACGTTCTCGATATCCTTCGCCGCAGCGTCCGGCCGGTTCTGATGGGCAAGTACATGGTGCAGTACGAGTGGGCCGGGGAGGTGTTGACCCGCGTCAACGACCACATTTTCGACCGCCCGCTGCTGGCGACCGACTGGTCCAAGCCTTCCGAAAACGCCCTGGAGCTTATCAAGTCTTTTAAAGGGCTGGCCCGCAAAGTCCTGGTGGTTCACAACGTCGGCGCCAAGATCTCCAAAGGTCTGGATGTGGCGGCCCTGAGGGCCCTCGAAGACGAGAGCCAAAGGCGATTGGACGATTACTGCGGGCGGATCGAGGAAGCGGGCCTGAGCGCTGAATCCTATCTTTCCGTCGGTAAAACCACCCTGGAGATCCTGCGTCAGTCGCGGGAGCAAAAAGCCACTATGATCGTCATGGGCCGCACCGGCAAAGACTGGTTCCAGGAGTATTGGCTGGGAGGCGTTTCCCACCGGGTCGCGGAAGTTTCCGAGCTGCCGGTCCTGCTGGTCCCCTGAAATAAAACAGGCGTCGGAATGTTCGGCCGATCGGCCGGCTGTGGTAACACCGCCAACCGTTTCAGCGCCCGACCCCATAGATCGGTGGGTTCGCCATGATCGAAAATCTGATGAATTCCAACATCGCGATTATCGGGGGGGGGCGGTTCTGCAAAATTCTTCTCGAATTCCTGTGCGAAAGAAATGTTCCCGAGCGCAGCGTCACCGTTCTCGGGGTGGCCGATATCAAACCCCATGCCGAGGGGCTGCTCTTTGCCCGTCAGCTGGGAATCTTCACCACCCACGACTACCGGGAACTCTACGATCTTGAGAACCTGCAGGTCCTGATCGAAATAACCGACGACCCTGTCCTCGGCGAGACCATCGGAAAAACCAAACCCGAGGGCGTCCAACTCATCGATCACATCGAAGCCCAGGCCATCTGGAGTTTGCTGCGGCTTGAAAGCGAAAAGCGTCAGGCGCTGACCGAGCTGGAACAGCAGGCGGGCGTCACCCCAACTATCCTGGCACACTTCGAAAAATTCGCCGACCGGCTGGCCAAGGTCATCAAAAACCGCAACCGGCGCTACCTTGAAATCGAAAAAGAGCTGATCGAAAGCGAGCGCACCCTGGCCCAGATCGTTCAGGGCAGCACGATGCCGACTTTCGTGATCGACAAGAATCACATCGTCACCCACTGGAACAAGGCCATGGAACGCCTGTCGGGGATTCCTGCCGAAGAGATCCTCGGCACCAACCGGCAGTGGATTTCCTTCTGGGAAACGGAGCGCCCCAGCATGGCCGATTTGATTCTGGACCAGGCCGGCGAGGAAATGCTCAGCGAATTCTACGGCAAAGCATGGCGAAAATCGGCCCTGATCGAGGACGGCTACGAAGCCGAGTATTATTTCCCCAACCTCGGCCCTGACGGGAGGTGGTGCTGGTTTACGGCCGCCCCGCTCAAGGCGCCCGACGGCACCCTCGTCGGTGCCATTGAAACCCTGTGGGACAAGACCGAAGACAAGAATGCCGAGCACGACAGGGAGCGCCACACGCATCTGCTGACCGAAACGGCCCGGGCCCTGGCCGAGAGTGAACGAACGATGACCCAGATCATCCAGGGCAGCACGATACCGACTTTCGTGATCAACGAGAATCACTTCGTGACCCACTGGAACAGGGCCCTGGAAAGGCTGACCGGTTATAGCGCCGACGGCATCGTCGGTACCCGCAAGCAGTGGCAACCCTTTTATCACAACGAACGCGCAACCATGGCGGACGTGATTCTGGACCAGGGCGACGAGGCCGAGATCGAAAAACTCTACGGGGCGAAGTGGCGACCCTCGAGCCTGATCGAAGGGGCCTACGAGGCCGAAGATTTCTTCCCGCATTTTGGCGATAGCGGTAAATGGCTCTGGTTCACCGCTACGCCCATCAAGGCCCCGAATGGAAGACTCGCCGGGGCCATCGAGACCCTCTGGGACAAAACCGAGGACAAAAGGGCGGAACAGGAACGGGAGCGGCGCACCAAGGAGTTGAGCGCCCTGTGTTCGATCTTCACGTCCCTCAACACAGTGGAGAAATTCGATGCCGGTATTTTAAAGGCCATCCAGATCATGATGGATTTTCTCGGGGCCGATGGCATCTGCATCTATATGCAGGATGACGACGGCAAATACTGCTTGCGCTATGGCTACGGTTCCTCAAAAAATGCCTGTTCCAAGATAAGCGTGCTTGACGAGAGCAGCATCATCCACCAGGTGGCCCAAAACAACGAATTTACAGTGTATGAGAACCTGCCCGAGGGCTGCAACGACGAAATCTGCCTGTTGGAGGAAAACAAGCTCGTTTCGCTGGCCTACGTTCCCATACATGCCGAGGAAAAAAAGACCTTCGGCGTCATTCGCATCGGCAGTCATAAAGCCGGTCATTTCACCAATGACCAGAGGGGCGTGCTGACGTTGATTGGAAATCAGATCGGCATCGCCATCGAAAACGCCATCCTGCAGGAGCAGTATATCAAATCCGAGGAAAAGTACCGTACCCTGTTCAACTGCGATCCGCATCCGACCTTCATCTTGGACATCCAAAACCACCGGATCCGGGACATCAATCAGAGGGCCTTGGATAATTACGGGTATTCACGGGAGGAGATGCTGGGCCTGCATTTCCTCGAGCTGGGTGACAGCGATGAAGAGTTGGCGCAGGCGCTGGAGGATATTTCACCGGGCAAATCCCTGCTGTTGACCAAAAGAAAACACTACCGCAAGGGGCATCGCCCTTTTTTCGTCAATATCAACATCAGCGATGCCAAATACGGTGAAAGCGAGGTGGTGATGGCATCGACCACCGATATCACCGAAAGCGTCGAAAAGGAAACCCAGCTGATCCAGGCCAGTAAAATGACAACTCTTGGACAGATGGCCGCGGGAATCGCCCATGAGATCAATCAACCGCTCAATGTCATCCAGGTCTGCGCGGATTTTTTTCTTAAAATGATCGCCCGCGGGCAGGCCATCGGCGAAGACGACTTGAAATCGATGGCAGCCGATATCGGCAAAAACGTCCAGCGGGCGGCGGCCATCATCCAGCACATTCGGAATTTTGCCCGTCAGTCGGGCGCGACCCGCAGCAAGATCGATATCAACGATCCCATTCGCGACGTTTTCAAGGTCCTCGGCCATCAACTGCGCGTCCATGATATCGAGTTGACCCTCGAACTCGACCCGAACCTTCCCCCCATCATGGCCGATCACAATCGGCTGGAACAGGTCTTTATCAACCTGGTGACCAACGCCGTCGACGCCATGGACGAAAAACGCGGCTGGCCGGAATACGACAAAGTCGAAAAATCGCTCAAGATCAGATCCTTCCCCGAAAACAGTTTCGTGGCGGTAACCGTCTCGGATACCGGTATCGGCATGAGCGACGAGGTCCTGGCCAAACTGGGCGAACCTTTTTTCACCACCAAGGATATCGGCAAGGGAACGGGGTTGGGCGTCTGCATCAGCTACGGCATCGTCAAAGACTACGACGGCAGCATCAAAATCGAAAGTAAACTCGGTGAAGGCACCACTTTTAAACTTAAATTTCCGGCTCTAAGGCCAACCGAAGAAGAATGAACAGGATCCTGCTCATCGATGACGAACCCGATATACTGCGGGTGCTCGGCATTTCCCTCAGGGCCGACGGCTATCAGGTGCGGACCGCCTTGAGTGGCGAAGAAGCCCTGGCCATTTTCGCCCGCGAAACGCCCGAACTCGTCATCACCGATATCAAAATGCCCGGCATGAATGGGATCGAGGTCTTACGGGAAGTAAAGAATATCAGAGCCGAAACGGAAGTGATCATCATCACTGGCCACGGTGACATCGATTCGGCCATCGAGGCCCTGCAATACGGGGCGTCGGATTTCATCAACAAACCGGTGCGCGACCAGCAGCTTGCGATCGCCCTCCAACGCGCCCAAGAAAAGATCCAAATCAAACAGCAACTGCGGGAGTATACCACCAGCCTCGAGCAAAAGGTTGCGGCGGCAACCCGCGAGATCAGGCGCCGCTCGAATTTCCAGAGCAAGTTGATTCGAAGCTCGAATGACGGCATCGTGGCCACCGATGAAGATCTAAAAATCGTTATTTACAATACCGGCGCAGAGCGAATTTTCGGTTTTCCGCATCAGAGCGTCGTTCATCGCATGCAGATCCAGGACCTCTACACCCCGCAAATCGCTGATTTGATTGTAACGGGGGTGACCCAGGAAAACGGTCTGGAAGAGTTTGCCTGGCAGGAAGCATCGATCGTATCTAAAAACGGCGACATCATTCCGGTCCGGTTTTCGGGTTCGATTCTGCATGAAAAAGGCCGGAAAATGGGAAGCGTCGCTTTTTTTCAGGACCTGCGCGAAATCAAGCGGCTCGAGCGCGAACTGCTCAAAGCCGAACGGTTGGCCGCCGTCGGTCAGACCGTCGCCGGGTTGGCCCACGGGCTCAAGAACATTTTACACGGACTCAAGGGCGGCAGCTATCTGGTTGACTTGGGAATCAAAAAAGACGATACTGAAAAACTAAAAAGCGGCTGGGACATGATCAAGCGCAACATCGGGCGCACCTCCGAATTGGTCATGGATCTTTTGACTTACTCCAAGGAAAGAGAACCCGAATTCGAAGACTGCTTTCCGAACGAAATAGCCGTGGAGGTGGCCGATCTGCTTGCCGAGAAGGCGCGGGAAAGCCGGGTCGAGATTAAAAAATCTTTAGATCCATCGATTCAGCAGGTGGCGATGGATCCGCGCATCATTCACACCGCGCTGCTCAACCTGGTGACCAATGCCATTGATGCCTGCCTGTTCGATGAAGATACCGGGAAAGAGTGGCAGGTTGTGATTGCGACGACCCTTGAAGACGACAACACCATCCGGTTTGACGTCTCCGACAATGGCACCGGTATGAGCAAAGATGTCCGCGACAGGTTGTTTACCTCTTTTTTCAGCACCAAGGGGCACCGCGGAACGGGCCTCGGCTTGATGGTGACCCGTAAGTTCGTCGAAGAGCACGGCGGGCGGATCGATGTGGCTTCCACCCCGGGTGAGGGAACCACCTTTACCATCCATCTGCCCTTCGAGGCCGCCGGTCAAAAAAAAGAAAACATCCAGCAAGAAATTAAAAAACGGTAGATTAAGGAGGATTCCCCATGGGTAAAAAAGTTCTGGTCGTCGACGACGACCCGGATGTTCGCTTGTTCAACGTGACGGTTCTCGAAGAAAACGGCTACACCCCATTGGTGGCCACCAATGGCGAAGAAGGTAAAAACCTGGCCAAACATGAAAAACCTGATCTAGTTATTCTCGATGTCCTCATGCCCCGTGAAAGCGGCATTCGGTTATACCGCGAACTCAAAACGGACAAGAATCTCAAACACATACCCATCATCATGCTGTCCGGAATCGCTGAAAAGTCCTTTCTGCGTTCCCAAAAGGTTCTGGCGGAGTTCGGTGATGCCCCCGTTCCCGAGCCCGAAGCCTATCTCGAAAAACCAGTGGACGCCGAAGAGTTGGCTGCGACGATCAAAAAAATCATCGGTTGATGCGGCGTATACCCATCGGCACCCTTCGACAAAAGACGAAACACGCCATGAAAATAAAAAAACTGCTGTTTGTCACCAAATTCGAGGAGCTGGGTTTTGACGCCCTCCAGTCCCTTTTGAGTCTCCGGGAAGCCGGCCTCGAACACGTGGTCTTCGTCAACATTATCGAAAGAGAGCGGGTGGCCATGCGTCGGGGTACCGGTTACAGCAAGGAAGCCGAAATCCGGCTGCGCGAAACCGCCAACATCCGCTTTATCGATTGGGCGGAGAACCTGTTCGAGCAGGGCATGGAGGTCGGTGCCTACATTGTCGTCGGCAACCTGGTGGGCGAGGTGATCAAGGCCGCCCAGAAAGAGGAAGCCGACCTGATCGTCGTCGGGCGGTCCCAGAAGGGCGTGATCGAGCAGTTGTATGCGGGGTCGGACATCACCGAGCTGCTGCACCGGACATCCAAACCGGTTCTTGTTTACAAGTACCTTTCGGAGAGTTCGTTCGCCCTCGAAAAGCCTTTTGAATCGCCCCTTCTGGCGACCGACTGGTCACCGGCCAGCCTGAGGGCTATTGATTTCCTGAAGGAACTCAAGGGAATCATCCAGAAAATCCATGTCGTGCACGTTGCCGACCAGAAGCAGCTCAGCGGTTCGGCGATGGCGATTCAGAAAACGCGCAAGAAAATACGCGCTAAATTGGATGAGATCTGCCAAACTTTCGAAGCCGAAGGGATTTCCGCGTCTCCGCATGTCTACGTCGGCGACCCGGAACAGGAGATCGAGAAAGCCGCGCGGGAATGCCAGGCAACCCTGATCGTCATGGGATCGTCCGGAAAAGCGAATTGGGTGGAACGCTGGCTCGGCAGCACGCCGCGAAACATCGCGGAAAAGTCTGATTATCCGACCCTGCTCATTCCGCCAGAAAAGTTATAGAGGCAACTGCAGGATTTTGCGCGCAGTCAATGAAATCAAAAAAATGTGCAAAAACCTACCACCTGGGATTGCACAATAAATTCGGCAGAGCCGTCATGCCCCGTGATTGAGGCCGATTTTATGAAAATGGGTCATTTGAGGCGGGCAGCAGAAAAAGCAGACCGAAGCTAACGTTCAACAGGAGGGATTCATGGCGGTAATTACGATTTCAAGACAATTCGGCGCGGGGGGTAAAACCGTCGGAAAAATGGTTGCCGACAGACTGGGCTACACGTTCGCCGATGATGACATCATTCAAATGGTGGCCGAAGCGGCCAATGTGTCGCCGCACTGGGTCGAGTCCATCGAAAAAGAGGCCGGCGGCAAACTTTCCAGGGTCGTCTCCAGCATGGTTTCAAAACGCCTGGTGGACCGCATTTTAAAGGATGAACGCGGCTACATGGACGAAAGGCTTTACCTGGACTACCTCGTCGTCATCATCGCGCAGATCGCAGAAGAAGGCAACGCCGTCATCCTGGGGCGCGGCAGTCAATACATTCTCCACGATCATCCCGACGCTTTCCATGTCCTGTTGGTCAGTGACCTCAAAAGCCGCGTCAAATTCATGACGGAGCGCTACGATTTTTCCGAAAGCCAGGCCGCTCAGATCGTCAACCGCGAAGACAAACGCCAGCTCAATCTCTATCGCAAGATCGGCAAGACCGATTACGACAATCCGGCCCTCTACCACCTGGTGGTGAACATGGCCAAAATGGACCTTGCGACGGCGGTCAGGCTCATATTGAACCTGGTGCCGTCTAAATAAAGGCTGTGCCGGCACGGGGGACGAGACGATCAAATTTGACGATTCCGCAGAAATTGAACTTTGCGGAACCCTCACGAAGCACTAAAAACCAAACACCTCGGCACACGGCTTGCCGAACGTTCCCAGGTCCCTCACACTCATGGATTGCGACGGCCTTATTTATGCCGCGCGCGTCGGCCGGAGCGTCGTGGTGCGCTCCTTCCGCAGGATCTGCCACGCCACCGGCTTGAAGGCCGGCTGTGGCTGCGCCCCGAAAGCGCTCTCGGCGGAAGTGCGAAAGGTGCACCAGTAGTCCGACCTTCTCCACCAATACGCCCCTTCCATGCGGTCTCATGGCCTCCGCACCGGAAGCTTCGCGGTCGACTTGATCGCCGGGAGTTTTCGAGAAAAGACCAGCCCCTCTTGCCCTGGTGTGGCGTTGCCTTCCTCCCCTCCCGCCACCGGTCCCTCCCTGGCTGCTCGGTGGCGCCGGGTCTGCGCCTTGCAAACATCCAGTGAAAGGATGACCACTCGGGGCGGCTGGCGGGTTCAAACAGCAGCGTTTTCAGTTCCCGCACACATTATCGAATTAGAACGGGTGCAGGGCGTGGTTTTTTGCGGCTTGACGCCCACTGACCCCTATTTTATATTTCCCTCACACCGTCAGCACGATGAGCCGTGAGCCCCGACGAGCACCAGTATGACCTGTACAGGCCGGCCTGGACGAAACATGATTAGAGGGTTCACAGAATTTTCTGTCGTTGAAAATAAAAAGCACAATCCTTCAGAACTGCGTGAAATGAGAAAGGAGTGACGGTATGTATCGATTCAAACGCCTTTTGGTAGGGATTTCCTTTGCCGATCAAGACGGGGCCTCAATCCGTTACGCTGCAATGATCAGCAGGCTGGCACGATCAGAGAAAGTCGTGTTCCTTCACGTGGCAAGCAGCGTTGACCTCCCGGAGGACCTCCTGGAGGAGTATCCGGATCTTTTTCAACCGGTTGGTGACTATGCCCAAGAAAAGATGAAGAAATTGGTTGGCCAATACTTTGATGGCCATCCCGAAACCGAGGTCAGCTGTCAGGTCGTCGAGGGGTCGCCGCTGATCGAGTTTCTGCGCAAGGTCAAGGAAGAGGATGTCGATCTCGTCGTGATGCGCAAGCGCGGAGAGCCCGGGACCGCGGGGACGCTGTTTGAAAAGCTGGCCCGCAAGGCGCCCTGTTCCGTGTTGTTTGTGCCCGAGGGCAGCAAGGCGTGGTTCACCAATATCCTCGTTCCGGTGGATTTTTCGGAAAACGCCAGGGATGCCATGGAAGTCGGAGTTTCCATCGGCCTGGCCGCCAGCGGGATCAAGGAGATATACTGCCTGCACGTTTACAACGTGCCCATCGGTTTTTACAAGACCGGCAAGACTTACGAGGAGTTTGCCGAGATCATGAAGGGCCACGCGCAAAGGTACTATGCGGAATTTATCCAGAAGGTCGACCTCAAGGGCCTTGCCGCAGTCCCCATATTCAAGTTGGAAAAGAAGGAGTCCCGGGGTATTCAGGAGGTAATCGAAGAGCACGGGATCTCCCTGGTTGTTATCGGCGCCCGGGGGAGAAAGGCAGGCGCCGGTGTATTGCTGGGAAGTGTCACCGAACACCTCATCACCACCACCACCGTCCCCATTATGGCGGTGAAGAAGAAAGGAACCGGAATGGGGCTCCTCGATGCGCTTCTGAAGCTCTAAACTGAAGTTCCAGTGATAAC
>JALOPB010000408.1 GCA_025454115.1 Desulfobacterales bacterium
AGGAGCCGAAGAAGGTCGCCTGGTTCCAGTGCGTCGGCTCCCGGGACATGAACCGCTGCGACAACTCTTACTGCTCCTCGGTGTGCTGCATGTACGCCATCAAGGAAGCGGTGATCGCCAAGGAGCACGCCGGAGCCGGCCTGGACTGCGCCGTGTTCTTCATGGACATGCGCACCCACGGCAAGGATTTCGAGCGCTTCTACAACGGCGCCAAGGACAAGCACGGCGTGCGCTTCATCCGCAGCCGGGTGCACTCCATCACCCCGGTCGGCGACAGCGGCGATCTCGAGGTCCGCTACGTCACCGAAAACGGAAGCCTGGTGGTCGAGACCTTTGACATGATCGTGCTGTCCATCGGGATGCAGATCTCCCCGGCCGTTGCGGAGATGGCCAAGGACATGGGTATCGAGCTCACCGATGGGCGCTTCTGCAAGACGGATTCCTTCAACCCGGTGGCCACCTCCAAACCGGGCGTCTTCGTCTGCGGTGCGTTCCAGGGCGCCAAGGATATCCCGCAATCGGTCGTCGACTCCAGCGCGGCGGCCACGGCCGCCGGCGAAATTCTGGCTTCGGCCCGCAACACCCTGACTAAAGTCCGGGAGGCCATTCCCGAAACCGACGTGACGAATGCCCGACCGCGCATCGGGGTGTTCGTGTGCCGCTGCGGCATCAACATCGCCGGTGTGGTCGATGTGCCGTCGGTCGCCGAGTACGCCAAAACCCTGCCCTACGTCGAATTCGCCACCGACAACCTGTATTCCTGCTCCCAGGACACCCAGGAGACGATCAGCCAGATCGTCAAGCAGAAGAACCTCAATCGGGTCGTCGTGGCGGCCTGCACGCCCAAGACCCATGAACCGCTCTTCCAGGAAACCCTCATCAACGCCGGCCTGAATAAATACCTGTTCGAGATGGCCAACATCCGCAACCACGATTCGTGGGTGCACCGCAACAATCCGGAACTCGCCACCAAAAAGGCCAAGGACCTGGTGCGCATGGCGGTCTCCAAGGCGGCCCTCATCCAGCCCCTCAAAGAGGCGGAGCTGGACATCAACCCGACGGCGCTGGTGATCGGCGGCGGCCTTTCCGGCATGGCGGCGGCGCGCAGCCTGGCACGCCAGGGTTACGATACCCACATCGTGGAAAAAAGCGACCGGCTCGGCGGGCAGGCCCACAACCTCTTCCGCACCGCCAAGGGCGAGGATGTCCAGAAGAAGCTGGCCGAGATGACGGCCGAGATCGAAAAAGACCCGAAAATCAAAGTGCACCTGAAGACCGCTCTGACCCGGGTGGATGGGTTCGTGGGCAGTTTCAAGAGCACGCTGTCGAGCGACGGCGCGGAGCAGGTCCTGGAGCACGGGGTGGCCATCGTCGCCACCGGCGGATCGCCCCATACCCCGCAGGAGTATGCCTATGGCAGCGACCCGCGCGTCGTCACCAGCCTGGAACTGGACCGCAAGATCATGGCCGGGGATCCCGCGCTCAAGAAACTGAACAGCGCGGTCTTCATCCAGTGTGTCGGATCGCGCGAACCGCAGCGGCCCTACTGTTCGCGGGTGTGCTGCACCCACTCCGTGGACAACGCCATTCACCTCAAGGAGATGAACCCGGACATGAACGTGTTCGTGCTGTACCGGGACATGCGCACTTACGGTGAACGCGAACTTCTGTACAAAAAGGCCCGGACGCTCGGAGTCATATTCATCCGCTATACCCTTGACCAGAAACCCGTCGTCAAAGTGGCCGGCGGGAAGCTGCTCGTGACGGCGACCGACCCCATCATCGGCCGGCCGGTTGAAATCGAAACCGATCTGGTCACCCTGGCCACGGCCGTCATTCCCAACCGGGATGAAAAACTGGCCAATTTCTTCAAGGTGCCGTTGAACGAGGACGGGTTTTTCGTGGAACGCCACGCCAAGCTGGGGCCTGTGGAATTCGCCACCGACGGCGTCTTCCTGTGTGGCCTGGCCCATTATCCGAAGCCGATCGACGAAGCCATCGCCCAGGGCCAGGCGGCGGCCTCCCGCGCCGTGACCCTGCTCGCGCGCAAGAAAATCTATACCAGCGGCACGGTGGCCGAGGTCGATCCGCGCATGTGCAGCCAGTGCGGCGTGTGCGTTTCGATCTGCCCCTATTCGGCGCCGTCCTGGACCGAGAAGGGCATGTTCGCCGGCAAGGCCCAGGTCAACCCGGTTCTGTGCAAGGGCTGCGGCCTGTGCGTCGCCTCCTGCCGTTCGGGCGCCATTCATCTGAAGGGATTCGACAACGACCAGGTCTTCGCCCAGATCTTCAGCCTGAGCGAAGCGGTGTAAAAGGAGAAAAAGATGACTGATTGGGAACCGAAAATCGCCGCTTTCCTCTGCAACTGGTGCAGCTACGGCGCCGCCGACCTGGCCGGCGTCAGCCGCATGGAGTACCCGCCCAACATCCGGGTGATCCGCATCCCCTGCACCGGCCGCATGGACCCCAAATTCTTCCTGGCCGCATTACGCGAGGGAGCAGACGGCGTCTGGGTCTCCGGGTGACATCCCGGAGAATGTCATTACCTGGAAGGTAATTACTACGCCCGTCGCAAATTCGCACTGTTCAAGAATCTCATGGAGCACATGGGGATCGAGCCCGGCCGCCTGCAGTTCTCCTGGATTTCATCGGCCGAATCCACCAAATTCGTCGAGGTGGTCACCCAGGTTACGAACGCCATCCGAGCGCTGGGTCCGAACTCCGATTTCACCAAGAAACTGGCTGAGGTTGCCTGACATGCTGAGCTATGCCGAAAAAATCAGGGAAATCGCCGGACGCCTGCTGACCTCCGGCGCCGTGGACATGGTCATCGGCTTCCGCAAGGGTACGATCCCGATGATGAACGAGCCGCATTTCGCCAAGACCCCGGCAGAGGTCCCCAAGCTG
>JALOPB010000409.1 GCA_025454115.1 Desulfobacterales bacterium
GCGGCTGCCCGGTCACGCGGCGGACCAGCTCGCCCAGGATGATGAAATTCAGATCGCTGTATATGAATCGCGCGTCCGGCGGATGCGGCGGGGTGTCCGCGGCGATCTGCTTCAGCGCACCGTCGGTACCCGACCAAGCCGGTTTGGGCAGCAGGCCGGGCCTGAGCCCGGAGTAGTGCGTCAGAAGCTGGCGGACGGTGATGCGGTCCTTGCCGTGACCTTTGAAGAACGGCCAGTAGCGATTCACCGGAGCGTCCAATTGCAGCCGGCCCTGCTCCACGAGCTGCAGGACGGCCGGGGTGGTGGCGAGAACCTTGGTCGAGAACCTTGGTGAGAGAAGCGACGTCGAAGACGGCCTCCGGCGTCATGGGCTGCGGAGGCGCCAGGCGGCGATGGCCGAACGCCTGGCGCAGAACCACCTGATCCTGGTGGCCGACTAAAATGACGGCTCCGGGCGTTTCACCGGCACGGATGGCTTCTTCGACCGTCGCGGGGATGGCAGCCAGCGGCTCCGGCAGAAGGACGGCGGCGGCAGGCGAAACGCACAGCATGGCGGCCGCAGCCGCCAAGAAGAAATTTATCGTGTGCCGCCCCCCTATTTTCACATGTCTTGGTCCCCGTTGAACAGTCAAAGGCATTTTACGCGTTTCAGGGATTCGAGGCAATCGGGCCGACGCTGGCGGTCCGCATCTCCTTTTTAAGGGATTCGGCCGTAGCCGTGTACTGGTTGACCGGATTCCAAAGCATCCAGCCTTGAGAGCCGAATTTTTCGCTGGCGGCGATCTGGTCGCGGAGTTCCTTGCCGTTGAATTGCCGGCGGTCGAAGGCGTAATCCTTGAAGGCCTGCAGCCAGGGACGGAAGCGCAGCGGAGAGATCTTCGAGCGCTCCTGGGCTTTCTTGAGCGAAAGATAGACGATTTCATACGGGTTCTGAACCGGGTTGCGGTAGCCGGGGATGCCGAACTGGAATCCGGACGGGTAGAGCATGGGCGAAAGGTAGTCGACCGCCGAAGCTATCGGGTCGAGCTTCTGGCCGATGTCGGTGTCGTTCAGATTCCAGCAGACATAGCCGAAGATATCCGCCGCCACAAACACATTGTAGGGCGCCAGCCGGGCTTTGGCCTCCTGCAGGAACCCCGCGATGGCCTTCACCCGGCCGTCCTCCGTGCTCGGCTGGGAAAACCGCGGCGAGCGCGAATCCGGAAAGCGCACGTAATCGAATTGGATTTCGTCGAACCCGAGCTTCGCCGCCTCTTCGGCGATCTGGATGTTATAGTTCCAGACCTCCTGGCGGAACGGGTCGACCCAGGCCAGGCGCTCGCGGTCGCGCCAGGGCTCCCCCGTCGGAGTCTTCACCGCCAGATCCGGCCGGGCGGTCGCCAGCAGATCGTCCTTGAAGACCACGATGCGGGCGATGGTGTAAATGCCCTTTTCCTTGAAGGACGCGAGCAGGCCGTCGATGTCGCGCACGGTAATGATGCGCTGACCGCCCACCTCCGCCGCCAGGGGGACGGTGCTGCGGTAGGGAATCATGCCCCGATCGCCCTTGACGTCGATGACCAGCGCGTTCAGTTCGGTTTCTTCGATCATCTTCAGCGCAGGATCCCGCAGGGCCTTGGACCCGACCCCGTAAAACGAGAGGTAAAGCGCCCGGGGCGAAAACGGCGCCAGCCGGATTTCCATGAGCCCCTCGGGTAATTCATCCGTCAGGGTCTGTTCGACGCGCTGGTAACCGGGGGCCTTCACCCCCAGCTTTCCCCCGCCCTTGGAAGTGGAAAAGGAGAAAACCCCCTGATCGTCCGCAGCCAAGGTCTTCCCGTCCAGAACCAGCGTGGCATCCTTGACCGCCTGCCCGGTAATTGAGTCAACCACTTTAACGCCGCAGAGGTTATCGGGCCATCCTGAAACCGGAAAGATCAATGCGAAAACTGCAATCCAAATCAGTCGACTAGTTGTTCTGCCCATTCTTGCCCTCCCTCTTGGCAACGATATGCGATGCATTCAAAATGGCTTCAAAGGCCTTGCCGCGGTCCTTGTCGGTCAGCAGAAAACGCGGCAAGGCCATGGGCAGGTCGTCCCGTGTGACCGCATGCCGTTCGATCGTAAAGGCGGCGGCGTATCCGGCTTCGGCCGCCTTGGCCATCAGCCAGGGGTCGAAGATGCCGAACGGCCAGGCCAGAAGATCGACCGTCACTCCCATTTCTTTCTCCAGCTTTTCTCTGGACTTGGTGAACTGCATGTGGACCAGCTTCTCGAACTCCGCCGGAGCCAGCCGGGCGCGTTCCTTGTTGAAATTGGGGTGCCAGTAGGTGTGGGACTGAAAGTCAAACAGGCCGGTGGACTTCAGCTCGCGCAGCTGATCCCAGGTCATGGCATAGGAGGCGTTCGAAACGGCGGAAGGATAGACAAACAAGGTCATCGGGACGTTGTATTTTTTCAGCAGAGGAAAGGCGGTGGTGTAGACGGAGATATGGGCGTCGTCGGCGACCAGCGCCACGTATCGGGAATCGGACGGAATCCCTTTGCCGAAATACATGCCCATGAGATCCCTCAGCGCGATGACCCGGTATCCGTTTTCGCTGAGATATTTCAGATGGGATTCGAAGACCGGAGTGGTGATGGTCATGCTGTCGGCGACCACGGGACCGAAGCGGTGATAGAGCAGGATGGGAACCCCTCCGGCGGACGCCGCCACCGGGGGATTGATCCAGGCCAAAAGAATAGCCAAAACGGCTAGCGCAAATCTCATGATTTCCTAATCGGCATAAGACCTAAAAACTTGATGATTTCTCATGGCTTGATTCCGATGTTCCACTATCCCGTCGCCCCCGGAATGGCTGCTGGAAGTCAGGATAACAAACTATAATGACCAGCTATTTTTGCACTCCGACATAGGCCGCTGCAGGCTGTCATCGACACGGATCAGCTTGACGCCCGGTTATCCGGATGTTAGGGAGTGCGCGATGCGGATCGAACTTGAAAAGATCGTCAAGGCCTGGGGAGATGTACGGGCCGTGAACGGGGTGAGCTTCACCGCGGAGGAAGGCGAGCTGCTGGTGGTGCTCGGCCCGTCGGGGTGCGGCAAGTCCACCATTTTAAGGCTGATCGCCGGGCTCGAAAGCGT
>JALOPB010000410.1 GCA_025454115.1 Desulfobacterales bacterium
ACATGTCCTGGAAACGCACGATGTGATGGCCGTCGGCATACATGTTCGCATCGGCGATGGCGAAGGGCTGCGGCCCGTAACCGAGCTCCTTGATATCGACTTCGTAGACCACCCGCCGGGTGGCGGGAGTGACCGGGCCGCGGCATTTGAGGGTTGCCCGGATGCCCGCCACCGGTTCATAGCGAGCCTGCGGCCGGTCGCTGACCCAGCCCATGCGCTGCACCATCACCCGCAGGACATGGGCGCAGCATTCGTACATCAGGGTGCCCGGCATGACCATGTCGTCGACGAAGTGACAGGTCAGAAACCAGTCATCCGGATGTATATCGGCTTCGGCCCGGATTCGACCCAGCCCATATCGTCCGCCGTCGGGCTCCAACCCGATCACACGGTCGATCAGGCGCATGCGGCCTCCCGGCAACCGCAGGGACTCGGATGGTTTCACCCCCTCAAAGAGCTTCCCGAAGCAGGCGGCCAGGTCGCCGGCCCGCAATGCCTCCAGTGACCGGTCGTCGTAGCACTCGCGGGCCATGGGCACCGGGTGCTTCCAGTCTGCCGGCGTGCGACCCGCAGCCGGTTGCAGGTCCGTATCGGTTAAAATGATCCCGCCGGAACGGTCGACCTCTTCGGGAGTGAAGAAACCGGCGCAGCCGTCCGTCATGGTGATGAACCGAGCATTTCCGATAGTGCCCTCGAAGTGGAACAGGAAAAGATAGGTTTCGCCCTGGCGCAGGAATTTATCGATGGTAATGACATAGCGGATGGTTTCGCCGGGTTGCGGAAGTTCCCGGTGAAACTCCACGGTGGCATCCAGCAGCCGATAGGTGCGCCGGCCGCGCACGGCGAGATCGATGCCGAGATAAGCGCAAAGAAAAAGGTCGGCCTGTCCGGCCTCCACCGAAATGCACACCGGCGCCCGCCCTCCGTCCAGATACCAGGCGTCGGGGAGCACGTCGTGCTCCGTGATGACCCGACCAGGGCCCAGCGACCCCTTGGCGCCGTGGACCCCCAGGATGCGGTCGACCAGCATGAGCGGTTCGTCCGGAAGCCGCACCCGGGCGGCGAAAGTGTCCACCTCCGCAAACTCAGGACCCAGCACTCGCGCAGCTGACCCGCGGGCGAATTCAAGGCACTGCTCGCGGTTGAAGACGGGGGGAGGGATCGGCGCTCTTGCGGACGGATGATCGGTCGTTTCAGTGCTGACGGCTTCTATGAGCCGGCTTTGGAGCTGAACGGACTCGGCAAACGCCCGGGTCATTGCGGCGGTTTTTTCAAGGAAAACCCGATGCGCTCGGGCCGTGGCTTCTGAAACCGCGGTCAGCCGTTGCATGCACTCTGCTGCCACGCTTTGTTCCTCCGTCAATTGGTCGCTGAATGGGACCTTAGAAGGAGCGGGTTCTAAAACGGCGGGCAAAGGCGGCGGCGGCAAGATAAACCGGGCTCCAGCGATAGGGATACGGATTTTTTCCGCCGGGGGTTGAACAGGCGTTGCGCCGGCTTTGTGTTTATTCGTTTTTGGTGATGAGTTAAAATTGTATTTTGGTAGATAGTTAATTCTATTTTCTTCAAGTATTACTTGTGAACAATTGCCGTCCTTTGTCAACATTCCGACGACGGCCCGACGTATCCCTGTGTCATTTTGCGTCCAGGGCTCGACCCGGCTGGGGACAGATCCCCCTGCAGATTGCCAGCGTGAGAATTCCACCGGGCTCATGGACGGCAGCGGTGGAAGGACTTCATGGTACAGGCAGAGCGCTGATTTGACCACCGCGGCCAGGCCTTGAACCGCGCCGGTCTTGCCTGCCAGTGAGGTGGTGGAACCGAGGGCCGCCTGAACAGGGTCCGTCGGCGACGAATCGACGAAAGACCTTATTCCTGGGGCTCTTTCCGAATCGGTTACACCGCGCTGGAACTCGATCAGCATGGATGCAGCGCGACAAGCTCCGGCCTCGGCTACGGCCTGGGATAGGGATCGCGAATAGATCTCTGCCGCCGGAACCCGGTTGTCCAGCCCGCGGCCGGCTGCGCCGATGCCGCGGATCACCGCATAGACTCGGTCGCCGTTCGCACGGGCGTCCGGCATGCGCTTGAGCACCAAGGCCGTCGCCCCTTCACCCGGCGTGATTGCTTCGAATTGCGGGTCGGAGGCATCGAGATCGGCCTGCGCGGCGATGGAGCGCAGGTCGCCGTAAAGGTCCACCGCGCCGACCAGGACCGCGTCGAGTTCACCCGCCTGCAATGCACGCATGCCGATTTCCAGGGCCCGCAGTCCGGAAGCCTCCTCGGCCGAAACGACAAAGCTGGTGCCGCCGAACCGAAACTCCCGGGCAATGCGGCTGGCGACCATGCTGCCCAGGGCGCCCAGCGTGCGACTGGCGGTCAGCGGAGGGCTGCAGGCATCCTTCAGCGCGCGCAGCCAATCCGCCGCCTGGTCATCCGAAAGCTGCGGGGCGTGCATGCGACGCCATTGCGGAAAGACGCGTTCCAGATACCAGCGCAGATGAAAATTGGTGGCCTCGAAATCGAAATCGATGCCGATCAGGGCTCCCATGCCCGGTCGATCGAGCGTCAGCGGCATGCCCGCATCGATCATGGCTGCGGCAGCCACCTTGAGCATCAGCAGATGCTGGGGAAGGATGTCCGCAATTTCCAGAGGCGGGATGCGAAATTCACCGCGTTCGAGGACGATCTCCTCCATGAAGCTGCCGGTCAGGTTCACATAATCGGGCAGAACGGCATCGCAGCCCTTCCAGCGGCCGGCAGGCCGCTCCCGGTGGACCGGGTCGCCGCTGAGAATCGCCTTGCGATAATCCTCCAGGCAACCCAGCTTGCCGATGGCGGCCGCCATTCCGACGATTGCGATTTCGGAAGGCGGATGGCGGAAG
>JALOPB010000089.1 GCA_025454115.1 Desulfobacterales bacterium
ATCTCAAAGTCCTTCAGCCCGGTTTCGCGGGCCAGCCAGGCGATGAAGCCGGTTTTCATCGAATCGGGAATCCGGCGCGTTTCGGCCTCATCCGGGGGAAGCGTTCCCGGCAGAAGTCTGCTGAAGAAGGGTGCAAAGACGGTCAGCGCCGGCGGGCTCAGCTTTTCCTCCTTCAAACCCAGGCAATGGCGCGCCCATTGCGTCAGCAGCAGGTTTTTCCAGGTCAGGAAACCGTACCGGCCGGGCGGGTCCAGCTGGGGATTCATGACCGCCAGCAGGTGATCGACGGCTTGCACCTGCTTTAAAATGTCCTCGATGCGGGCGACGTCTTCGAGTGATTTGAATTCCCGGTACAGCACGCCGGTCTGATAGTTGTCGTAGTACTGCGGCTTTTTGAGCAGGATCCCGCCGAGCACCCCCATCCACTGCTCCCCCCAGAAGCTCAGTTTCAAACCGGCCTTCGCAAACCAGCTGGTGCTCAGCCAGCGTTCCGCCTGCCATTTGATTTCGAGGGCTCCACCGAACCCCAGGCGGAAAAGCTGGATGAGTGCATGGCGGCTCAGGTCCGCCGCGGCCCGGACGGGATCCGGCTGCGAGTCCGTGGGCGGCTTCAGCCGTTCCAGACCCATGCTGATATAGCCGCAAGCCTTGGCCACGATTTCGCGCAGCTGCTCCCGGTCGCGGACGGTCTTGTGGTCGGCCACGATGATCCGGTTGCAGAGATTGGCGAATTCCCACTGCAGGCGGGTAAGAACCGGGCCCGGCTCGATCCGCGCCAGGGCCCGGCTGAAATGCGTATCGCCTTTCATTTCATGCAGCGGATAAGCCGGCACCGGCAGAAAGGTCGCTTCGCCTCCGCGGTCGCCCGGAGTGAATTTCGGCCCCTGCGATTCGAGCTGCCGGCGTGTGATCGGCTGGTAAATGCCGACCGCCTCGTCAAAGGGAGCAAACCCCTTCTCCGCCAGGCGCACGTTGCGCCAGCGGAATTGCTCCTCTTCCGTCTCCGCGGGGATGACATGGGCCGCCTCCAGGAGCAGGCTTTGAAACAGCACATGATCGTATTCGGCCAGGCGCTGGAGAAGTTTCATCAAGAACGCCTGGCGCTCCTCCGCACCGATGGCGGAACCGTCGGCCAGCGGAGGCACATTCAAAAATCGCATGTAGTAAACCTGGTCAAAGGTGAAAAAGCCCTCGCCGAAATCGGAAGGGTCTTGGTCGTGCTCACGTAGGCGTACTTCGATCGAGTGAAACAGGTAAAACTCGCCGAAGGCCAGGCGCTCGTGCAAAAACCACCGGATGAAGCGTTTGGCGTCGGCCTCCATCAGGAGGTTCATCCAGCGGGTGAGGTGATTCACCTCGATGCGGTCCCTGGCCCAGCTTTCGAGATCCATGATGTGGTCCCACTGCTTGTCTGAAGCAAGGGCCAGCAGGGCCAACGCATCCTCGGGTCCGATCTCGTGCACCAGGAAGTAGAGATCCGTCTCCGGAAAGGAATGCACCAGGGCCGCCGGCTGGGGATCGGAGAGGATTCGCTCCAGAGCCTGCTCCGGCGGCAGCGACAGGATCTCGCCGCGCTTGCGCTGAAGCGCTCGGATACGCTCAAGATCCTTTGGGCTAAGCAGTTGGTCGCTCATTATGGGTTAGGTCGCTGGGTGGACGGTCTATTCGTCGGGTTTTCTAATTTGATGACCATGCGGGATAGTCGATAACGGTCTTGGTTTTTTCTAATCGATTTATCCGGGCATCGGGCATCCAGTATCGATTTCTACCAGCATGTCATTCCGAAGGCAACCCGTTCACGAGGACACGCTTTCATCGACGTGAGGCGAGTCCTGCGCCGGCCAGGGTGCAACGCGCGCCAGAATCAGAAGCCCCGGTATCGCGGCCAGGGTGCATCCGATGAAAAACCACTCCCAACCCAGATGCTTGGCCGCCAGCCCGGTCGGCGCCGCGGCCAGCACGCGCGGCAACCCCATGATGCTCGTCAACAGCGCGTACTGTGTGGCCGTAAACTGCTTGTTCGTCAGGCTGGCCATAAACGCGACAAACGCGCTCGTCCCCATGCCGCCGGTAATGCTCTCGAAGGCGATCACCCCGGAGAGGGCGGGCAGGCTGGAACCGCTGCGCGCCAGTACGGCGAAGCCGGCCGTGGAAACCGCTTGAAGCACCCCGAACACCCACAGGCTGCGCGGAATGCCGAGCCTCAGCATGAGAATCCCGCCGCCGACGGCTCCGGCAATGGTGGCCCAAGATCCGAAGAGCTTAACCACCGTGCCGATCTCGGACTTGGAAAATCCCAGCTCCAGATAGAAGGGGATCGTAATAGCGGCGGCCATGGTATCGCCGATTTTATAAAGCAGAATAAACGCCAGGATCCACAGTGCACCGTCGCGCCTGAAAAAATCCGCCAAGGATTCCCAGGAGGCCTCCCGCAGCGACCGTGGGGGCCGGTTGTCCACCGGCGGCTCCGTGGTAAGGAGCGTGGTCGCAACCCCGGGGATCAGCCCCAGCGCCATGACCTGGTACACCTGCGAAAAGGGAAGGTAATCGGCCAGGATCAACCCTCCGCCGGATGCCGCCCACATGCCGATCCGGTAGCCGTAGACATACAGGGACGATCCGAGACCCAGTTCTTCGTCAGGCAGGTCTTCCCGGCGATAGGCGTCCACCACAATGTCCTGGGTGGCGCTGAAAAAGGCGACCAGCACCGCACTCACAACCATCCAGACCGGCTGGGCCACCGGGTCGGACCCGCCGAGCGCGGCGATGGAAACCATCAAGGCCAGCTGCGCGATCAGCAGCCACCCCCGCCGCCGCCCGAGCCGCATCGGGGTAAACCGGTCCAGCACCGGTGACCATAGGAATTTCCAGGAATAGGGCGATTGCACGAGGGTGATCATCCCCACCCAGGTCAGATCCGCCCCCTCCTCTTTCATCCAGGCCTGGAGAACCCCCAGCGTCAGCAGCAGCGGCAGACCGCAGGAGAACCCCATCAGCAGGGCGACCAACATCCGGCGGCTGAAAAGGGTGGCCGCGACATGTTTGTTACGCCTGGTCAAGGTCTCCACGTGACCCGTTCGGCTGCGGCAGCCGAGGAGGTGTTAAAAGCGGCAGGCGGGGTGATGAAACGACATTTAGTCATTTCTCCGGTTCCAGGGATCGTTCGGCGGCATGTGCCGCCGGATCCATATAATCACTTTTTCAAACTCTTCCCGCAGCTCCTGCAGGGCTTTACCCCGGTGGCTGAAACGGTTTTTTTCCTCGCGCGTCAGCTGAGCGAAGGTCTTGCCGGCTTCCGGATAGAAAAAAATCGGATCGTAGCCGAATCCATTGGCACCGGCCGGGGCCTCGGTCAACAGGCCCTCGCAGCGACCTTCATACGTCAAGGCCGGGCCGGAGGGCACCGCGAGCGAGAGCACGCACTCGAATGCGGCCTGCCGGTCCCTGCAGCCTTTCATCTCCGCGAGCAGCTTTTGGCAGCGGTCCGCATCCGAGAGGCTCTCACCGCCGTAACGGGCGGAAAAAACACCGGGGGAACCGTTCAGCGCCGCCACCGTCAGCCCGGAGTCATCGGCGAGGGCCGGATAACCCAATACCCGCGCCGTAAAGCTCGATTTCTTGTAAGCGTTCTCGTCGAATGTCAGACCGTCCTCCACCACCTCGGGGATCGGCCCAAAATCGCATAGATCCCGGATTTCCATGGGAAACCCATGAAGCAGATCGCGGATCTCGGCCGTTTTGCCCGAATTTCGGGTGGCGATCACCAAAACAGGCTTGGGGGGCGCCATACGCTCATCTCGCTTTCCTTAGGAGTGAACCAATGTTTATTACTTTAAAAACTTTACGCCCATGATTCAAGCGCTTTTAAAGCGTCACGGCGAGCTTTACTTCGGGAGATGCCCGTGTATAATGCTCCCATCACGGTCGATGTCACTTCAAATTCCCCGCGGCGACGGTCGGTATGCTCAAGGAACTTTCCATCCGCAACTTTGCGATCATCGATGACCTGCAGATTCAATTCGATCCGGGTCTGACGATCTTGAGCGGTGAAACCGGCGCCGGCAAATCCATCATCATCAATGCGGTCAATCTGATCCTGGGAAGCCGTGCCTCAGCCGAAATGATCCGCACCGGCGCCGATTCGGCCGAGATTGAAGCGCTCTTTGACGCCGATCCCGAATCTCCCCCTGCTCAGGCCGCCCGAGAGGCGGGTTACGAGACGGCCGAGGGCCTTCTCGTGCGCCGGGTCATCTCACGCACGGAAGGCAACCGGGTGTTTATCAGTGGGCGCCTGGCCACGCTTCAGGTTCTATCCGCCGTGACGGATAACCTGGCAAGCATTTCCGGACAACACGCCCACCAAGGGCTTCTCAAAGAAGATCAGCACTTGTTGATGCTGGATCGTTTCGCAGGCCTCCTGCCGCTACGCGAGACGGTTGCAGCCCTTCACCGCGACCTCCTGCCGCTGCTGAAACGGCTCGGAGACCTTGAAGCCCGCCAGGCTCGCCAGGCCGAACTCATCGAACTTCTGGAGTTTCAGCAACGCGAGATCGCCGCGGCCGCACCGCACTCGGGGGAGGACCGAGAGCTCGAACAGGAGCGGCTGCGCTTGAAAAACACCGCGACGCTCTGCGAAACCGTTGAACGCGGCATCGAATCGCTTTACGGCGGGTCGGGCTCCGCCATCGAGCAATTGACTCGGGTTCGACGCGACCTTGAAAAAATGGCCCGACTCGACCCGACGCTCATGCCGACCTCGGAGACGTGCGCGGAGGTCGCTTATGGTATCGAGGATTTGGTGGAGTCCCTGCGGGCCTATCTGAAAACGCTCGATATCAACGCTGGCCGACTGGAGGCGGTGGAGGAACGACTGGATCTGCTCAACCGGCTGAAGCGCAAATACGGCGGATCGCTGGAGGCGGTGCACGAGAAGCTGAATCAAAGTACCGCCGATTTGGCGGCCATCGAAACCATCGCAGTCGAAATGACGGCGGTCAAAACCCACCTGTGCGAATTGCATGCGCGAATCGAAAAACAGGCTGTCGCGCTTTCCAGAAAGCGCCGTGACGCTGCCAAGCGCTTCACGGCGCAAGTGGCCGACGAGTTGTCCCGTCTGAAAATGTCCGGAACCCAATTCGGAGTGGAGTTGACCCCCATCCCGGCGGGAGCGGACACCGATCCGCTTCTATCGGTCGGATCGAGCGCCTTGAGCGAAAGCGGCATGGATCGGGCCGTGTTCACCATCTCGCCCAACGTGGGCGAGTCGCTCAAGCCGCTGGCAGCGATCGCCTCCGGCGGCGAGCTGTCCCGCGTGGTCTTGGCGCTCAAATCGATTCTGGCCGCCACCGAATCCGTTGGAACCATCGTATTCGACGAGGTCGACGCCGGCATCGGCGGCGCGGTGGCCGAGGTGGTCGGGCATCAGTTGGCGGAACTCGCCCGCCATCACCAGGTGATCTGCATCACCCATCTCCCTCAGATCGCCAAGTTCGGCGACCACCATTTCCGGATCTCCAAGCAGGTAGCCGAAGGCAGAACCCGCACGGCGATCACTCGTCTCACATCCGAGGGCCGCACCCGCGAAATCGCGCGCATGCTCGGCGGCGAGAAGATCACCCGGGTCGCCCTGGAACATGCCCGAGAACTCCTCCAGAAATGAAATCCGCCGCCCGCCTTCAGCAGAGCGGCGGATGGGACCCCTGCTCGATTACACCTTTTCGACGTCTGAGGCCGAAGGGCCTTTAGCGCCCTGCTGGACTTCAAAGCGCACTTTGTCGCCCTCCGCCAGGGATTTGAACCCTTTGCCCTTGATGGCGGAGTAATGCACAAAAATATCCTGGCCATCATCTTTCTTAATGAACCCGTACCCCTTTTTTTCGTTGAACCACTTCACAACTCCTTCCGGCATGATGCTCTTCCTCCTCCCCATGGGTGATGAATGATTCTGCGGATGGTCCGCGCCAACGCACCAATGAAAATAAAAAAGCAGAGTCATGAATGACTCTGCTTAAAAGCGCATCCTGTTAGAACCGAAGGGCATAACAGATCGCTGGGTCTTGCAAAACGGCATCACAGAAGCAACCAAAAGCTGATGTTACACGATGAAATCTACTATCCTGAAAAACGGATTGAATGTCAATAACAAATTGACTGAATTTATCAAAATATCGGTAGGTTCCAGATGACCTCTATATGTTGTGCCCCAAATGAGTCTCACCCCTATAAGCAGCTTTTTGATACCGGGATTCGCCTTTTCCCAGAAACATGATAAAATTTGACGCCATGAAGCCCCCCGGGATGAAATACTTCTGGATCATCGGATTGATGGCAGCCACCGCCTTCATGGCTCTGTTTTTAATTCGAACGGACGTGTTCAAACGATTCCTCCAGGCATCCAAATCATTGGCCGATCTTACGGCGCAACCGATCGCCGCGCGAGACTCGTGGATGAGTGTTTTCCAAAACCAGCGCCGGATCGGTTATGCGCACCGGCGTTTTTCTCCCAAGAACGTCGGCTATGCGCTGGAAGAAAAAGTAGCCATGCGAATCAACACGATGGGCATGATCCAGGACATCAGCCTGCACACGCGGGCCGATTTGCATGCCGACCTTTCGCTGGACCGATTTGAGTTCGATATCCGTTCAGGGGTCTTCCGCTTTTCCGCCCAGGGGACCGCAGCCGCCGACGGACTCCGCATCCACACCGAAACCACCGGCCACCGGCGCAGCATCGATGTGCCCCTCAGGAAAAAGGTGTATCTGACCGCAACGCTGCTCGACCGCCTGCGCGGCGAAAGCCTCCAACCCGGCGACCGCTACACGTTTGACGTTTTTGATCCGGCCTCAATGGCACAAACGGAGGTGACAGCCGAAGTCATCGGCCGCGAGCAGATTCAGGTGGCGGGAGAAACCGTTCCGGCAACGCGCATCAGCATGGGGTTGCGCGGCATGGTCCAAACCGCCTGGATCAGCGACAGCGGCGAGTTGCTGCGGGAACGCGGGCTGCTGGGAATGCGCCTGGAGAAAGCCTCTCCCGAGGACGCCCGAAGCGATTGGGGCGCCGCGGCCACCGATGATCTCGCCGAGGCGGCCGCCGTCAAACCCGACCGCCCGATCTTCAACCCCCACGCCCTCGACATCCTGCGGGTGAAAATCGGCGGAATCCGGACCGATCGGTACCAGCTGCAGGGCGGTCGGCAGCGCCTTGCCGACGGGGTCCTGACTGTTCAACGCGAGGATCTGGCCGATCTTCCGCCGCTGTCTGCACCGGAGGATCTGCACGCTCTCGAACGGGTGTATCTGAAGCCCGAACCGCTCATCCAGTCCGATCACGAACGCATCCGGTCCATGGTCCGTTCGATTCTGGGAGAAACTCCGCCGGCGACGCCCCTGGACCGGTCCAGACTCCTGATGGACTGGATTCGGCGCGCCATCGAGCCGCGTCCGGTGCTGTCCATGCCGGATGCGCTTTCCACGCTGGAAAACCGCATGGGCGACTGCAACGAACACGCCATGCTGTTCGCCGCCATGGCGAGGGCCGCCGGCATCCCGGCCCGCGTGGAGGCCGGGCTAGTTTATATGAACGGCAAGTTCTACTACCACGCCTGGAACCTGCTGTTTCTCGGGCGATGGGTCACAGCCGACGTCCTTTTCGGCCAGCTGCCGGCGGACGTCACCCACCTGCGCCTGGCCACCGGTTCCATGCAGCAGCAGGCGGACCTCATCGGCGTCATCGGCAACATCACGATCGACATCCTGGGATGAACATGATCGAACTCAAGGATCTGACCAAAACGTACGGCAATTACTCGGCCGTTCAGCGTCTGAGCCTGAACATCGGCAAGGGTGAAATCTTCGGTTTCATCGGGCCGAACGGCGCTGGAAAGACCACCACCATCAAGATGATGGGCGGCGTCATGGCGCCGACCGAAGGCTCGGTCACCATCGCCGGTATCGACATGCAGGCGCAGCCGCAGGAAGCCAAGCGCCGCATCGGTTTCATTCCGGATCGGCCGTTTCTGTACGAGAAACTCACCGGCTTGGAGTTCCTGCGGTTCACCGCCGACATTTACGGCCTGGCCGAACGACAGTTTCCCGACAAGGCTGCGGCCACCCTGGCCATGTTCGCCCTGACGGACTGGTCGAACGAGCTGATCGAATCGTATTCACACGGCATGAAACAACGCCTGATCATGGCCGCGGCGCTTCTGCATGAACCGCCGGTGTTGATTGTCGATGAACCCATGGTGGGACTCGATCCACTGGCCATTATCATGGTGAAGCAACTGTTTAAGCGGCTGGCTTCCGAGGGCGTCACCATCTTCATGTCGACCCATACGCTCAAGGTGGCGGAAGATATTTGCGATCGCATCGGCATTCTCAACCGGGGCCGCCTGATTGCCAGCGGCACCACGGACGACTTGCGGCGGGAGGCGAATGTGAGCAGTGCCGACCTGGAACAGGTTTTCCTGAATCTGACCGGCAACTCGGCGGGACCCTAGTCATCCAGATCGCTGCAGACACCGGCACCCGGTGATATCCGCTCGCTGGGCATGGGTTAAACGTGCGCCGAATTCATATGGTAGAGCTCAAAGATGGCCAACAGCCTGATTCATGACGTGCGGCTTCTTCTGAGACCCCGTGCCCTCCCGCTGCTTCGCCGCAGGTGGGCACGGGGCGCCCGCAGCGGCGCCGGCCGCCCAATGGTGCTCGGCATCGTCGGTACGCTGTTTTGGTGCGGCCTCTTCGGGATGTCCTGGCGAGTTCTGCGCTATTTTAAGGGCATCGAGGACATCGGCGACCTGCTGGCATACAAACTGCTGTCGATGATCCTGGTGGTGTCTTTCGCCCTGCTGCTGTTCAGCGGCATCCTGACCGCGCTGGCCCGGCTGTTTCTTTCCCGCGACCTTCTGCTGGTGCATGCCCTTCCGGTTGCGGATCACCGGATCTTCATCGCGCGCTGGATCGACTCCACCGCCGACAGCTCCTGGATGGTTATCGTTTTCGCCATGCCGGTGTTCCTGGCATACGGCCTCGTTTTCGGCGCCGGAACGGCCTATTACGCCAGCACCCTGTTGGCCCTGTTCTTTCTGGCCGTCATCGCCTCGACACTGAGCGCCGAGGTGGTGATGATCGGTGTTTTGATCATGCCGGCCACCCGCATGCGCAGCGTCATTATCCTGATGGGAGTCCTGCTGTTCGTGGTGTTGTATCTGGCCATTCGACTGATGCGACCGGAGCAGCTCGTCGACCCGGAAGTGTTCGATTCGGTTCTGGTCTACATCTCTTCCCTGCAGGCTCCGGCCGCGCCGTTTCTGCCCAGCACCTGGGCCAGCGACAGTATCCAGGCCGCGCTGGCCGGCGCGCTGGCGACCAGTCTCTTTCACCTGGCACTCAGCGCCAGCTTCGCCGTGCTGGTCTTTTGCTTGGCCGTCATCACCGCCGATGCCATCTACTTTAGAGGGTTTTCAAAGGCCCAAACCGCCGCGACGACCGTGATCCGCCGCCGGGGTGTCAGCGAACGGATCTTCCGGTTCCTACCGGGGCCGGTGCGCGCCTTCACCGTCAAAGAGATCAAGACGTTCCTGCGCGACCAGACCCAGTGGACCCAGCTTTTCCTCATCGCTGCCCTGCTGGTGATCTACATCTACAATTTCGATGCCCTCCCTCTCGAAAAATCGCCCATCCAGACCGTCTACTTGCAGAATGTGTTCGCATTCCTGAACATGGGACTTGCGCTCTTTGTGCTGACAGCCGTGGCTGCTCGATTCGCCTACCCTGCCGTGAGCCTGGAGAAGGAGGCTTTCTGGCTGATCCAGAGTTCACCGTT
>JALOPB010000411.1 GCA_025454115.1 Desulfobacterales bacterium
GTTTCTGAACGACGGCTACATCCAGCTGGAGGTCGCCCGGGTGGCCGGGAGCGATGTCCACTGCCGGGTCCAGGTCGGCGGCACGCTCCGGTCGCGCAAAGGGCTCAACCTGCCGGGAATCGAGCTCGGGATCAGCGCTTTCACCGAGCATGATCGACGCTGCCTCGAGTTCGCGGCCGCCCACGGCATCGATGCCGTGAGCCAGTCCTTCGTGGACCGGCCGGAGGACATCGCGGCGGTGCGCGCCGCTGCCGCCGACCTGAACTACCAGCCGTTCATCATCGCCAAAATCGAACGCAAGGGCGCGCTCGACCGGATCGAAGATATCATCGACGCCGCCGACGGGATCATGGTCGCCCGCGGCGATTTAGGGGTGGAAATTCCCATTGAGGAGATGGCCGTCGTCCAGAAGCGACTGATGCGCCTAGCCAACCGCCGAGGCAAACCGGTGATCACCGCCACCCAGATGCTCGAGTCCATGACCGCCAACCGGCGGCCGACCCGGGCCGAATCCACCGACGTCGCCAATGCGATACTTGACGGAACCGACTGCGTGATGCTCTCGGCGGAATCGGCGGTAGGTGCATACCCGGAAGAGTCCGTCGCCATGCTCGCCAAGATCGCCGCTGCCATCGAGCCCCATCGGGCCCTGTTCGCGACGGTCGGCGTCTGTGACGACGGCATCTGCGACGACGGCGTCGACCCCGAGGAGCTGATCGCCTCCAGCGTGAACGCCACGATCCGGCGGATCACCCCGGCCACGGTCATCGTCCCGACTCACAGCGGCCATACGGCCCGCAGCATCTGCCGGTTCCGGCTGCCGGTATGGATCACGGCCGTGAGCTCCCAGCCGAAGACCTGCCAGGAGCTGATGTTCTCCTACGGGGTCCATCCCCGCTGCGAAGCCGAGCACCCCGACGACTGGAAGCCATGGGCGCGCGCCTGGCTCACGAGAGACAGCATCGAGAATCGTTACGTCGTGCTCACCGAGGGCCCTTCCCGCAAGCATCCGAATCGCAACAACCGTATGGAGATTATCGACTTGAAAAGCCGATAGACACGATAAATGCGGGTATTACCGAGCACCGAGCATCCAGCATTCTGTATCTTGACTTAAGCGAAACCAGTCATCTCGCCAATCGCTAAAGCGCATAGGAGTACCGCCATGCTCCCCAAAATCGACCCCACCGCCACTGCCGCCTGGAAAAAGCTGGCCGCTCACCATGCCGAAATGCAGCGTATGCACCTGAAACGCCTTTTTGCCGAGGACCCGGAGCGCTTTGCGAAGTTCTCCATCCGCTTCGACGACATCCTGGTGGACTACTCCAAGAACCGAGTCACGATCGAAACGCTCAGCCTGCTGCAGTCGCTGGCTGAAGCCTGCGGGTTGAAAGCCGCCATCGAAAAAATGTTCGCCGGCGAACCGATCAACGAGACCGAAGGCCGCGCCGTATTGCACACAGCCTTGCGAAACCGCGCCAACACGCCGGTTTACGCGGGCGGCAAGAATGTCATGCCCGATGTCAACGCGGTGCTCGCCCAGATGAAGAGGTTCTCGGAGCAGGTACGCTCGGGAGACTGGAACGGTTACAGCGGCAAGACGGTTACGGACATCGTCAACATCGGCATCGGCGGCTCGGATCTCGGCCCGGTCATGGTCACGGAATGCCTGCGCCCTTACGCGCAGGAAGGCTTGCGCGTGCATTTCGTCTCCAATGTCGACGGCACCCACATCGCCGAGACCCTGAAACTGCTTGATCCGGAAACCGTCCTCTTCCTGATCGCCTCCAAAACCTTCACCACCCAGGAGACCATGACCAATGCTTTCAGCGCACGGGAGTGGTTCCTGGCGCACGCCGGTGACCGCACCCATGTCGCACGGCATTTCGTGGCCATTTCCACCAACACGGCCAAGGTCAGGGAGTTCGGCATCCACCCCGACAATATGTTCGCATTCTGGGACTGGGTCGGCGGCCGCTATTCGCTGTGGTCGGCCATCGGCCTCTCTATCGCCTGTTATGTGGGTTTCGAACGCTTCGAGCAGCTCCTTGCCGGCGCCCATGCGATGGACCGTCATTTCCGTGAGGCGTCTTTCGAACGCAACATCCCGGTGGTTCTCGCTCTGCTCGGCATCTGGTATACGAATTTCTTCGGCGCCGAAACCGAAGCGATCCTGCCCTACGACCAGTCCATGCACCGCTTCGCCGCCTACTTTCAGCAGGGCAACATGGAAAGCAACGGCAAGTCCGTTGACCGCAACGGCCACCGCGTAAGCTACGCCACCGGGCCGATCATCTGGGGCGAACCTGGGACCAACGGCCAGCACGCCTTTTACCAGCTGATCCACCAGGGAACCCGCCTGATACCGGCAGACTTCCTGGCACCGGCCGTGAGCCACCACCCGGTCGGCCGGCACCACGCCATTCTGCTGTCTAATTTCTTCGCCCAAACCGAAGCACTCATGAACGGCAAGACGTCGCAGGAAGCCACGGCCGAATTGCGCCGGGACGGCAAGAGCGAAGACGACATCCGGCGCCTGACTCCCCACAAGGTGTTCGAGGGCAACCGGCCGACCAATTCGATCCTGTTTCAGAAGCTGACCCCGCAGGTTCTCGGCAGCCTGATCGCGATGTACGAGCATAAAATCTTCGTGCAGGGTGTGATCTGGAACATCTTCAGCTTTGACCAGTGGGGCGTCGAGCTTGGTAAGCAGCTGGCTGGAAGCATTCTACCCGAGCTCGACGACGACCGCCCGGTCGCTAGCCACGACAGCTCGACCAACGGTCTGATCAATGCGTACAAGGCGATGAGGAGATAAAACAGATACTGGATAAACGCGATGCTGGATACGGAATAAGGAGCCGGCCTTGAAAATCCGCATGGAACGCTGCATCGGCTGCCATTCCTGCTCGCTCGCATGTGCGCGGCTGGTGCACCAAAGGCTGTCTTGGAGCACGGCCGGCATCCGCATCGCCTCTTCCGGAGGCCTGTCCACCGGATTTGAAGCACGCACCTGCCTTGCCTGTGATCCGGCGCCCTGCGCCGCCGCCTGCCCCACCGGTGCCTACTCCCAGCGCAGAGGCGGAGGAGTGGTCGTGCGCGCGAAGCTATGCATCCGCTGCGGGGAATGCGCCCGGGCCTGCCCGGTGGAGGCCGTATACTTGGCACCGGACGGCGAGCCTTTCGTGTGTATCCACTGCGGCCGCTGTGTACCCTTCTGTCCGCATGACTGCCTGGAGCATACGGACATCAGCGCCAGGACGACCGCCGCCGGAACGACGGACGGAGGTGCAGCATGATCCGGGACCATTTTCGTGTGCTGCGGGTCGATCTGCATTCGGGGAAGGGTGAGATCCTCTGTTGTTCGCCCGATTCGGCCGAGTGGATAAGAGTTGGAAGGATCCTGATCAGCCGCTCATTTTCGCTATCGGCCCGCTGACCGGCCTCTTTCCGCTCATGAGCAAAACGGTCTGCGCATTTAAGTCGCCTTATCACGACCAGTACGCCGAGAGCCACGGCGGCGGACGGTCGGCCCTGGCCCTGCGCTTTGCTGACCTCGACGCCCTGGTAATCACCGGCAAAGCGCGCGCG
>JALOPB010000412.1 GCA_025454115.1 Desulfobacterales bacterium
TGAAACTCGAAACTGCCTTCACGATGGACACGTCCAGCATTAAATACGGCCAGGGGGTCACCCGCGAGATCGGGTACGACATGGAGGAGCAGGGCTGCCGGCGGGTCATGGTGGTGACCGATCCCAACCTCGGTAAGAGCGGCCCCGTCGCCGTCACGCTCGAGGCCTTGCGCGGGCGCGGCATCGATACCGTGCTGTTCGATCAGGCCAGCGTCGAGCCGACGGACCTGTCGTTCAAGGAGGCCATCGCCTTTGCCGTGAACGGTCGGTTCGACGGCTACGTCGCCGTCGGCGGCGGCTCCAGCATGGACACCTGCAAGGCCGCCAACCTGTACGCGACCCACCCCGCCGATTTCATGACCTACGTCAACCCGCCCATCGGCAAGGGCACCCCCGTTCCGGGGCCTCTGAAACCCATGATGGCCATTCCCACCACGGCCGGGACCGGCAGCGAGACCACCGGCGTCACGATATTCGACTACCTCGAAATGGGCGCCAAGACCGGTATCGCCAGCCGCGCCCTGCGGCCGATCCGCGGCATCATCGACCTGGAAAACACCCGCACCATGCCGAAGATGGTGGCGGCTTGCACGGGCCTGGACCAGTTGACCCACGCGTTGGAAGCGCTGACCACCCTGCCCTACAACCAGCGCCCGGCACCCGAGCATCCGCGGCTGCGGCCGGCCTACCAGGGCGCCAACCCCATCAGCAACATTTGGGCCTCCCGTGCCATCGAGATGATCTCGAAGAACCTCGTACGAACCATCGAGGATCCGTCGAACGATGAGGCGCGCGGGGAGGTGCTGCTGGCCGCCACGTATGCCGGCATCGGTTTCGGCAACGGCGGGCTTCATCTGGCCCACGGCATGTCCTACCCGGTCTCAGGAATGGCCATGGCGCGGGGTTATGTCCCCGATGGATACCCACCGGGGCATCCGCTGGTCCCCCACGGCATGGCCGTCTGCCTGAACGCCCCGGCGGTGTTTCGCTTTACGGCGCCGGCCAATCCGACCCTTCACCTCTATGCCGCGCAACTCATGGGCTGTGACGTTTCCCAGGCCAAACCGGAAGAGGCGGGTGAGATCCTGGCAGGTGCCATCATTGACCTCATGCGCAAGGTCGGAATTCCCAACGGGTTGTCAGCCGTCGGCTTCGGGCCTGCGGATCTCGACAAGCTGGTGGCGGGCACCCTGCCCCAGCACCGGGTGACCAAGCTTTCGCCGAGACCGGCCGGGCCCGATGAACTTCGACAGCTGTTCCTGGATTCGATGACGCTTTGGTAGAGTCGGGTATGACGGACAGCCCACCAACAGAAACCATTGAAGATCTCAAGAAACAGCTTGAGATGTACCGGCTGATTTTCGAAAGCATCCACAACGGCGCGATGGTGACCGACGCCGAGGGGATCATCACGCACTTCAACAAGTTCTATGGCCAGTTCCTGGGGGTCGATCCCGACGCCCAGATCGGCCGACATTGCACCGATGCCGTCGAGAACTCCCGCATGCACATCGTCGCCCGGACCGGCAAGGCCGAAATCAACCATTCCCAGCTGATCCGTGGCCAGAAAATGGTGGTCCAGCGGGTGCCGATCGTCAGGGGAGGAAACGTCATCGCCGTGTTCGGCCAGGTGATGTTCAAAGACATCAAGGACGTCGGCAAGCTGGCTCACGAGTTGTCCCTGCTGGAATCCAAGGTGAAACTCTATGAGGAGGAGCTTCTTTCCCTGCGCTCCACCCGTTATACCTTCGAGAGCATCATCGGGAAGAGCGATGCCATCCAAAATCTGAAGCGTGAAGCGCTCAAGGCGGCCGCCAACAGCTTTCCGGTGCTCATCACCGGCGAGAGCGGCACCGGCAAGGAGCTGTTCGCCCAGGCCGTCCATCACGCCAGCGCACGCCGGCTCCATCCCTTTGTCCGCATCAACTGCGCCGCCATCCCCCGGGACCTGCTCGAATCCGAGCTGTTCGGTTATGAAAAGGGCGCTTTCACCGGAGCCAAGACCGAGGGCAAGCCCGGCAAGTTCGAACTGGCCCACGCCGGAACCATTTTCCTCGACGAAATCGGCGATCTGCCTGCTGAAATGCAGCCGAAGCTGCTGCGGGCGATCGAGGACAAGGAGTTCGAACGGGTCGGAGGGACCCGGGTGGTGAGGTCCGATTTCCGGGTGGTCGCCGCCACGAATCAAAACCTGGAAGGCATGCTGGCGACCGGCCGGTTTCGCAAAGACCTGTTCTACCGCCTGAATGTCATTTCGTTGAACATTCCACCGCTGAGGGATCGGCCCTCGGACATTCTCGCCATCACCGACCACTTTCTGGAGCAGACCGCACGGGAGGCCAATCTCGAAGGCCTTTCGATCGACAAGGAGGCCGAACGCGCCCTGCGCGCCTATCAGTGGCCGGGCAATGTCCGGGAGCTGGTCAATGTCCTCGAGCGCAGCGTCTCGTCCCTGGAGGGCAACGCCATTCATATCACGGATCTGCCCTTCTACATCCCACGCGGCAACCGCCGCAACGACCCGCGTCAGCCGACCTCCCTGCGCGAAATGCAGTCGCACGCGGAACGGGAAGCCGTCTGGACGGCGCTCAAGGAAGCAAATTTCCACAAAGCCCGCGCCGCCCGGGCCTTGGGGATTCACCGCACGCTCCTATACAAAAAGATGAAAAAATACGGCCTGCCGCTGCGCCCGCCCGAGTGACGCCGCACCGGGCCTCAACCTCCCCTCTCGATGGATCCGTTCGAAAACGCTATAACCCGGTCAGCGATTCTTTTCACTTGCTCAAAATAGTGAGAGACTACAAGGAGCGTCAATCGTTCTTTGAGGCTCACCATCAGCTCCTCGATCACCCGACCGGCCGTCTCGTCGAGCGA
>JALOPB010000413.1 GCA_025454115.1 Desulfobacterales bacterium
GGCGCAGCGGGGGCCGGCACGACGCTGGGCCGTTCCGCCCATGCCGCCGGCAACACGCACTTCACCGGTCACCCGGATTCGCTGGGGGTGCTTTTCGACGCCACCCGCTGCATCGGCTGCCGCAAGTGCGAGGAGGCCTGCAACAAAGTCAACGAACTGCCCGCGCCCCCGAAGCCCTTCGGCGATCTGGCGGTGCTGGAGCGCCGGCGCCGGACCGACGCCAAGACCTATACCGTGGTCAACCGCTATGAGAACGTCCCGGGCGCCAGGGGCCCGCTGTACCGCAAGATCCAGTGCAACCACTGCCTGGAGCCCGCCTGCGCTTCGGCCTGCTTCGTGCGTGCTTTCGCCAAGAACAGCAACGGGGCCGTGACCTACGACGAGTCGGTGTGCGTGGGGTGCCGCTACTGCATGATCGCATGTCCCTTCGAAATACCGGCCTACGAGTACGACAAGGCCTTCACCCCCCGGATCATGAAGTGCACGTTCTGCCACCCCCGTCTCATCAAGGGGCAGCTGCCCGGCTGTGTCGAGATCTGTCCGGCCGAAGCCCTGACCTTCGGCAGGCGGCGCAACCTGCTCAGGGTCGCCCGCGAGCGCATCGGCTTGTTTCCGGACCGCTACATCGACCACATCTACGGCGAGACGGAGATGGGCGGCACGGCCTGGCTGACGATTTCCGGTGTACCCTTCCGGGACTTGGGCATGCGTGAGGATTTGGGCACCACCCCCGCTCCCGAGTTGACCAAGGGAGCGCTGAGCGTGGTGCCCGTCGTGGCCTCCATGTGGCCGGTATTGCTGACAGGGGTATACGCCATCTCGCAGCGCCGCGAGAAAATCGCTCGGGAGGAACAGGCCCAAGCGGTGGCCGAGGCCGTGGCCAAGGCACAGGCCGAAGCCAAGGCTAAGTTGGCGGAGTCCATGGCCAAGGCGGAAAAGGACAAGAAAGCCGCCATCGACAAGGAAGTCAAGAAGGCGCTGGAAGAGGCGGCCAAGGCCCAGACCCAGCCAAGCGCCGCCGCACCGGCGGCCGCCCCGGAAAAGAAGTCCAGCTGAGGAGGAAGCCTGATGCCTGAGCGCAGAATCGTCATACAGAAGCCCGCGCTGACCCCTTTCAACGTGGTGGCCGGGATCATCGTGGTGGTCGGCCTGGTCATCACCGTGATCCGGTTCACCCAGGGGCTGGGGGCCACCACCAACTTGTCCGATTACAACCCGTGGGGGATCTGGATCGGGTTCGATCTCCTGGTGGGGGTCGCCCTGGCGGCCGGCGGATACGTGACATCGGCCGCCTGCTACATCTTCGGCTTGAAGCGGTTTCACTCCGCCGTCCGGCCCGCGATCCTGACGGGGTTTCTGGGGTATGCGCTGGTGGTGCTGGCCCTGCACTACGACGTCGGCCGGCCCTGGCGCCTGCCGTACCCCTTTATCGTCCAGTCGGGCACGACCTCGCTGCTCTTCGAGGTGGCGGCCTGCGTCGCCCTCTACCTGACGGTGCTCTTCATCGAGTTCACGCCGGCGGCGCTCGAGTGGCTGGGACTCAAGCGGGCGCGCGGCATCGTGGTCAAGCTGACGCTGGTGCTGACCATCTTCGGGGTGGTCCTCTCCACCCTGCACCAGTCCTCGCTGGGCGCGCTCTTCCTGATTGCACCCTCGAAACTGCACCCGCTCTGGTACTCGCCCTATCTCGCGCTTTACTTCTTCGTGTCCAGCATCGTCGCCGGGCTGTCCATGGTGATTTTCGAAGGCAGCCTGGCCCACAAGCACTTTCACGACAAGATGGATGCGGAGCACCTGCGGGAGGCGGACGGGGTGGCCCTGAGCTTCGCCAAGGCCGCCTCGTGGGTGCTGGCGGGCTACTTCGTCATCAAGGTCATCGGCATGGCCCAGGCCAACTCCTGGGGCTATCTGGGCAGTGGTTACGGCCTGTGGTTCCTGGTGGAGATGCTGGGCTTCGTGCTGTTGCCGTGCTACTTCTACGCCATCGGCGCCCGCGAGAAAAATTTTAAAATCATCCGCCGGACGGCGGCCTGGACGGTGCTGGGCATCGTGGTCAACCGGTTCAACGTGGGCCTGATCGCCTTCAACTACCACCTGCCGTCAAGCGAGCGCTATTTCCCGCACTGGATGGAGATCGGGATATCGGTGTTCGTGGTCACGATCGGGATACTGGTTTACAAGTTCATCGTCACCCACATGCCGATCCTGTATGCGCATCCGGACTACGATGCGCATTAAAGCAGTGCATAGAAGGCCCATAATCATTAAGATCAAAAATGCTGAGAACAGGGGTCGAGAAAGCTAACGGAGAAAAAAGCCATGGGCGACGGCATCCATACATTGCATGATTTCATGCTGCGTACCGAGGGCATTACCTACGTTCTGATCGTCGCGGCGTTGTGCGGTTTCATCTTTTTCTGGCGTTTTTTGAGCGAGCGGGACGATGACCGTGATTACCTGGGCGCCGACCGGCCCGAGGAGCATCACCACTGACAACCGGCATTGCGGTCTGCGCGGTGGGGTGCGGGGTTCATCGAATCGCGTTTTGAATTTTTTGCATCGAGCATCGAGCGTTGAGCTTCGATCTCTCACAGGAGCTGCCCATGTACGAATTCGTAACCGGTCCGCTGGCGTGGTTGGCTTTCGCGGTGTTCTTCATCGGCAACATCGTGCGCCTCGTGTTCTACGTGCGGGGCTTGGACTGGAAGCTCGACCGCGTGACATACTCGGTCAACACCTCCTTCGGCGTGAAGGGCGCCGTGCGCTCGGTTCTTTTCTGGCTGGCCCCTTTTGGGACCCACAGTTGGCGGGACAACCCGTGGTTCACCATTCTTGTTTTTGTGATGCACGTCGGTTTGATTTTCACCCCGGAGGTCCGGATCATTACCAACGCCTATGACTATCTGATGCTGGCGATCGCCGTAGCTCCCTTCGTGACGGGGCTGATCGCCCGCTACGCTTTCGTCCACAGCGAGCCATGGCTGATCGTCCACGTGCTCAGTGGCGAGCTGTTCCTGATTGCCATTCCGCTCACCAAGCTGTCGCATTTCGTGCTCTTTTTCGCGACCCGGGCCCAGCTGGGAATGGACTACGGCATCAAGCGCGGCGGGATGAAAAGCAGCGGGATCAACTGGTAACGCCTCCGGCCGGCAAGCCCGGCGGCGGAGACCATGAACTGTTCCACTCAAAGGAAGACGCCATGCCTGACGGAATTCTGTGCAACAAGAACAAGGTGACGACGCTGGAGCATTTGCAGGCGCTCTTGGCCGATAAGAGCGGCAAGCAGTACTACCAGGAGATGAACAACCTCGATGTGGATGCCAAGGCGCTCTGGGATCTCGTCCAGAAGACCTGCAAGTCCCGGATTCGCACCTGGCTCGAAATCTGCACGCATTGCGGGCTGTGCGCCGACAGCTGCTTTTACTACCTCGCGAACCACAAGGACCCCCGGCAGGTTCCTTCTTACAAGATCCAGAGCACGCTGGGCCAGATCGTTCGCCGCAAGGGCCACGTGGACAATGCCTTCATGCAGATGGCCATGGATACGGCCTTCTCCAAATGCACCTGTTGCACCCGCTGCGGCGTCTATTGCCCTTTGGGGATCGACACCGGCGTTATGTTCAGTTATCTGCGCGGGTTGCTTTTCTCTCAGGGATTCACCCCTTGGGAGATGAAGATCGGCACCGGCATGCATCGGGTGTATCGGGCGCAGATGGATGTCACGACCGACGACTGGGTCGATACCTGCAGCTGGATGGCCGAGGAAAACGCCGACGACTGGCCCGGGTTGGAAATTCCGGTCGACAAGGAGAACGCCGACATCATTTACACGGTCAATGCGCGTGAGCCCAAACACTATCCGGAGGACATCGCCCAGGCCGCTATCCTTTTCCATGTAGCCGGCGAGAACTGGACCGTACCGAGCGAGGGCTGGGAGGAGACGAGTCTCGCCATGTTCGCCGGAGACTGGGAGGCGTGTAAACTTCAGGTGGAAAGCGTCTATGCCGCCATGGATCGGCTGAAGCCCAAGCGCATGGTCGTCACCGAGTGCGGCCACGCCTATCGGGCCACGGTCATCGAGGGCCCCTACTGGGCGGGGCTCCAAACCGGCAAGACGCCGATTGAAAGCCTGCATTACGTCGAGTGGGTGGCCGAAGCGCTGCGTACCGGCAAGCTCAAGATCGATCCTGCCAAGAAGATCAAGGAGCCGGTTACCTACCAGGATTCCTGCAACTACATTCGCAACGGCGGACTGTGGGAGGCGGCCCGATACATCATGAGCCAGATCGCCGAGGACTTCCGGGAGATGACCCCGTCGCGTGAACACAATTTCTGTTGCGGCGGCGGCGGCGGGCTGAACGGCATCGGCCGCTACCGCGAGCAGCGCAACATCGGGCTGAAGGTCAAGCGCGACCAGATCCTGGCCACGGGGGCGAAGCTGGTGGTGGCACCCTGCCATAACTGCTGGGACGCCATCCGGGATTTGGAGGAGGTTTACGAGATCGGCATTCGCTGGAGCTTTCTCAAGCCGCTGCTGATCAACATGATCGAGGTGCCGGAGCATCTGAAGCCGTCAGAGTGAAAGAACCAAACGCAAGCAACTAAAAACTAAACACCCAACACCCAATACCAAAGACGTATCTTGCATGAACACCGTTATCCTCAAGTCCGACGGCGAGCTCCAGCGGGACGGCGTATCGGTTCCAGCCGATCCGCTCCGGTATCTCGGCTACAAGGTTGAGCTCGGGCAAGGTTACACCCTGCGAAGCTTTTTTCGGATGATCGAGCGCTATCCGGTTTTTGCCCAGTTGAACGCGTTTTTCCCCGAATGCATGCAGCTCTATCAGGCTTGCCCGGACGGCGAATGCCTGGCGCCCGGGATGGGCCAGTTGGAGTTGTACAAAACCGTGGAGATGATGGGCTTCCCCGGTGAGCCCCGCCTGTGAGCCCCGCCTAGAGATCTATCACACGCTGTGCGGCGTGGACGGTACGGAAACGTGCGAGATCAAGGCGTTTCCGCTGGAGAACCTGCTCGACATGCCGGTGCGCATCGGCAAGCTCAAGCACGTCGTCTTTGGAGATAAGGTGGATGTGCTGGAGTTCGACACCATCTTCAATTTGTTCGAGTTTATCGAGGGAATCGTCTGGCAACTGAGCTTTCACCGCAGCCCTAAAGAGTGCGCTCTAAGGAGATGACCCATGTTTAACAAACTGCTGTTTGCGACGACAGCCTCTCCCGCTTGCGACAACGCGGCCAAGGTGGCCTTCGACCTCGAGATGAAATGGGAGGCCAAGCTTTTCATCCTGCACGTGCTGGGAGTTCCCGGTCGCGGCTTCAATCTGCAGGTCACCGATGTCCGCACCGGCGAGCGCGAGGAGCCCAGCCAGGACTATGCCGACTGGGTGAAGGAGGAACTGAACAACACCTATGGAAAGCTGCTCGAAGACAGCAATGCCGAGATCGTGACCGCGATCGGGGACCCCTACCGTGAAATCCTGCGCCTGGCGCGCAAAGAGAACGTCGACATGATCATCATGGGCGCCCACTCCCGTGAGGAGGATGTCGGTGCCACCAAGCACCGTTCGATTGCCGGCAGCACCATGCGCAAGGTCGCCAAGGCCGCCCGCTGTGCGGTGGTGATCGTCAACCGGCCCTGCACCACCTGCTGGAAGCTGTTTTCCAACATCGTCGTCGGCACCGATTTTTCAAAGGCCTCCGAATCAGCGTTTCTATGGGCTTACAAACTCGCCCGCGAAGTCGGTGCCAAGCTCCACATTTTTCACGCCATCGACATCACGGCAGGAGGGTTAACCCTGCCGGACGGTCAGACGACCATCGAGCAGCGCATCAAGGAAGCCCGGAAGCGGATCGAGCAGCACATGGTCCCGAAAATGAAGGGATACGACAACTACAGCATTGAAGTCTGGGAGGGCATTCCCTACGTCGAAATCCTGAAGTTCGCCCGCGACCGGCAGGGTGACCTGATCGTTATGGCGCATCACACCCGGGACGTCGCTCCGGAGGAAGCCGAACTCGGCAGCACGGTCGAGCAGGTGGTCCTGCGGTCCTCGTGTCCGGTTGCCAGCGTCAACCATCCGGACAAAGTGGCGGATCTAATGTGACGTGAGCGAGGCTCCGTGGGGAAGAAAATTCTTTGCGTAGACGACGAACTCGATATGCGGATTTTCATTTCCACGGTGCTCAAGACCCAGGGGTACGAGGCCATCGCCGCGCGCAATGCCGTCGAGGGTATCCGGAAGGCGCGGGAGGTCGAACCGGACCTGATCGTCATGGACGTCATGATGCCTCAGGCCGGGGGGGTAACGCTGTTCCAGGAAATTAAGAAAGACGAGCGGCTGAAGCATGTTCCGGTCATCATGCTGACCGGTGTTAGCGAGAAGGCCTTCGCTCACCACCTTAAAATGCTCAATATCCGGATCGACGACTCCCTGCCGCCACCGGATGCTTACATGGAAAAGCCGCTGAATCCCGAAACACTCGTTGCGACGATCGAGAGGTTGCTGAGGTGATACCGGCTGATCCTCGGACATTGCATGGAAAATACCCTGCTGCTGGCCGACGATGAGGAAGGAATCCGCAAGGTGCTCGGCATCGCCCTGGCGGACTCCGGGTATGATGTGCGAACGGCCGAAAGCGGCCTGGAAGCGCTCCGGCTGTTTCGCGAAACCCGCCCGGCCATCGTGCTGACCGACATCAAGATGCCGGGCATGGACGGCATCGAGCTGCTCCGCCAGATCAAAACCGAACGACCCGAGACCGAGGTGATCATGATCACCGGCCACGGCGACATGGATCTGGCCATCGAAAGCCTGAAGCTTGAGGCGACGGATTTCGTAACCAAACCCATCAATGACGACGTGCTGGCGATCGCCCTGAAACGTGCGCAGGAACGGATCGCCATGCGCCGGCAGCTGCGGAATTACACCGACAATCTCAAAAAGCT
>JALOPB010000414.1 GCA_025454115.1 Desulfobacterales bacterium
GACTGCCATACCACCCAGAACCACCGCATCGCCGGCAAAGGCTCCGATCTGAGGGAGACCGACCTGGATGTGGAAATGACCTGCACGGCCTGTCATACCAACAAAACGACCAGCAGCGGCCATGCCACGGCGGACGTGAACCGGCATGTCGGCCGGGTCGCCTGCCAAACCTGCCATATTCCTACTTATGCCAAGAATGCAACCGACACGACGGCGACCGAGGCGACCGAAACCTTCCGCACGTGGAAAACCAGCGACGCGAGCGCACCGCCCTACCATCCGTCCAGCGTCAAGGCGAACAATTTGAACCCGAAATACCGCTTCTATAATCGTTACAGCACCAACTATCGCCTCGGGGACGTCGCCCAGCTGGACCCTGTTACCGGCGCTTACCCGACGTCCCGGCCGGACGGGGATGTGAACGACACCTCCCCCGACAACAAGCTTTACCCGTTCAAGTACAAAACCGCCGAGCAGCCTCTGATGAGCAGCACCGGCAAGCTGATCGCCGTGGACACCAGCGTGTATTTCGCCACGGCCAATCCGGAGGCTGCCATACGCGCCGGGCTTGCCAACATGGGGTATTCCGAAAACGAGGCCTACAGCTGGGTCACGACGGACACATTTCAGCTGTTGAACCATCAGGTCGGCCCGGCCGCCCAGGCGCTGACCTGCACGGCCTGCCACGGGACCACCACTCGGATTAATTTAAAAGGAGAATTGGGATACGGGCTGAAGGCGGCCGAAGCCGTCGTCTGCAGCGACTGCCACGGCGCGAAGGCCAACCCGGGGTTCACCAGCGTCCACCGCAAACACGTCACGGATAAGCAATACGGCTGCCAGAACTGCCACACCTTCTCGCGGCCGGAACGGAACCTGAATTAAACCTCCATTGCACCCATCAAAAGACGGGGCCGATTCCGAGCGGAATCGGCCCCGTCTTTTACGGCAATTCAATTTTTAGGATGTCGCCGATACCTTTCCGAAGGACAGCTGCGAGACTCGATTGCCGGCTGCGAGACTCGATTGCCGGTGAACGCGATCCTGCCGGAGTGACCGTTCAGGGACTGCATAAACCTTTGGAACACCTCTACCCCGAACGGGTAAACGCTTTTCAGGCCACTCGTGTGGATGACGATCCGGGTGGCCTCTTCCGGCAATTTCTTGATGGCATATATCAGCTCGTAGGCCGAGGTCGCGTCGAAGTCACCCTCCAATTTCAACACAGAGACGTTGCTGTTTCGGACGACTGCGATCTCAAAATTGGATGCCATAACCTTCCCTCTCTTTCTATCCGGCTGGTGGTGCTTGTCGAGCGATCATGCCGACCGGGCATTTCCCTCAATGGCGTGGGCGCTTCCCCGGTTCGATTCAATGCATCGCCGGACGCGCGAATCGCGATCGTCCACGGCAACCGGGACGTATTTAGTGATGCAGCGTTGTTAGTTTCAAAAACGGCAGGCGTAAATACAGTCAATCATGCATTTCGAAAATACAGGATCCACCCCATCCCCGCTACGATCTTGCTGAATTAGGATTTAGGCACCACCTGACCGGATATCTGACAACGCCCGATACCTCTGCCCTGATTCGATTCCGCAGGTTCCATCTCCAGCGATTATCGGATTTTTTCTTGAAAACCTTAATACCTTATGAACGAGGGATGAACGCCATGAAACCGCTACCGCATCAATCAATTGAGAATTTGAAGGACGACGTGAAAGGTAAGGTGGTACTGTCCGGCGATTCAGGCTATGACGAGACTCGCCGGATCTGGAACGCAATGATCGACCGGAGACCGGCTGTCATCGTGCAGTGCGCGGCGGCGGCGGACGTCCCGCCCGCCATTTCATTTGCGCGGGGTCACGGCCTGGAAATCTCCATCCGCGGCGCCGGCCACAACATCGCCGGCAACGCCGTGTGCGAAAACGGTGTGATGATCGATTTTTCAAAAATGCGAACGGTCCGGGTCGATGCCGGGAAGCGGCTCGCGCAGGTGGAGCCCGGCGCGACCCTGAATGACGTCGATCGCGCCACGCAGGATCACGGACTGGCCACTCCCTTGGGGATCAATTCCACCACCGGCATCGCCGGACTGACGCTGGGCGGCGGTTTCGGGTGGCTGACCCGCAAATATGGAATGACGATTGACAATCTGGTCTCCGTCGATCTGGTTATGGCGAACGGGGCCCCAATAAGGGCCAGCGACCGCGAAAATCCTGACTTGTTCTGGGCGGTTCGGGGCGGAGGAGGAAACTTCGGCGTCGTAACGGGGTTCGAATTCAAACTTCACCCGGTCGGCCCTGAGGTCTACTCCGGTCTGCTCGTGTTCCCATTCAGCCAGGCCAGGCAGGTGATCGAAAAATATCGTGAATTTGTGAAGACCGCCCCGGAGGAACTCAATGTGTGGGTGGTGCTGCGCAAGGCGCCTCCCCTGCCTTTTCTGCCGGCCAGCGTGCACGGGAAAGAGATAGTGGCACTGGCGGTATTCTACGCGGGGAGCGCTTCGGATGGCCGGAAGCTGGTAGAGCCCCTGCACCGGTTCGGCGATACACACGGCGAGCATATCGGCCTCCAGCCCTACACGCAGTGGCAGCAGGCCTTCGACCCGCTGTTGACGCCGGGTGCGAGGAACTATTGGAAGTCCCACAACTTTACGGAGATCCGTGACGGGGCTCTGGATGCCGTTCTTCGGTACGCCGGCCGGCTGCCCACGCCGCAATGCGAAATCTTCATAGGGTTGATCGCCGGAGCCGCCAACCGGATCCCGGCGGAGGCCACCGCATACGGCCAGCGGGGTACGAAGCTCGTTCTCAACGTGCACGGACGCTGGGACGACCCGGCGGACGACGCACGATGCATCGCCTGGGCCCGCGACTTTTTCAAGGCGTCGGCTCCTTATGCATCCGCCGGGGCCTATGTGAACTTCATGACGGAAGACGAGACCGACCGCATCGCCACCGCCTATGGGCCAAGCTATGCGCGGTTGGTGCAGATCAAGAGGAGATACGACCCCGAAAACATCTTCCACATGAACCAGAACATCAAACCGTGAGACAACCATGTCGAAACGAACTTCAAGAGCCTATTGACGAGGAGGCGCCATGACAGACCGCCGTGATGCAATCGCAGCCGAACTCGAACGCAACCTGGACGAAACCGTGTCCTTGTTCCGGTCCCTGAGCCCGGACGAGCTTCGCACCCAGCTTTACTCCGATGGAGCCAAGTGGACCGTTCGGCAGGTTCTGGCCCACTTCGTCGCCATCGAAGGCTCCATGCAATGGCTCTTCAAAAACATGCTCTCAGGCGGCCCGGGCGCGCCGCCCGACTTCGACTTCGAACGCTTCAATCGCACCCAGACCCCCAAATTCGACGGCCTGCCCCTGGATGAGCTGATCGAACGCTTCACGGCTGTTCGGCAGGAGACCCTCCGGATCGTCCGTGAGATGCAGGAAGAGGATCTCGACCGCGAGGGCCTGCACGCCTTTCACGGGAAAGGCAAACTCGACCGCTTCATCCGCTGGGCCTACGAGCATGTCCGCCTGCACGTGGAAGATGTCCGGAAGATGCTTAAAAATTCAAAATAACTATGGTACAAGATGCGAAATGGGCTTTGATTTAATTAAAGGCCTTTAAACCCGAGGAGGCCATGGTTAGATACTCGGATGAAGATCTTGAATCTCTTCTGAACGACACCGAATCGGACATCGTCGAGCGCAAAGAGTCTTGGAAGGGCGACGCTCCGGATACCGGACGGCAGGCGGTTTGTGCGTTCGCC
>JALOPB010000090.1 GCA_025454115.1 Desulfobacterales bacterium
CGAGGCCCAGCAGACAAGAAGGCGGCGCCGGGAAGGGCGGCTCGCGTCAGAAGAGACACGGTGCTCGACGCCGTTTTTGAGGCGATCAAACGCAGCCGCAGCGGGGTCAGTATCGCAGAGCTGAAAAAGAAAACCGATCTCGGCGACCGCCAGCTTAGCAACGCCCTCTACAAGCTAACCAAAAAAGGCGTGGTTCATGCGAAATCGCGTGGGGTTTACGTAAAAAGCTGATCATCGTCGGCGGATTCAAACGACCATAGTCTTCAGACCCTACGGTTTGAAGACTATTTTTTTTAAGGGGAGCGCGGGGCGCGAAATCAGTTAGCGGTTCGCGTGATCTGGGCTTCAACTTCTTCCAGGTTTTTCCGCGCGGCCGATCGGCCGGGGTGGATCGCCAGCGCCCGGCGGAAATATTCGGCGGCTTCCCACAGTTTCCCTTGTTCTTTCAGCGTCAGGCCGAGGTTGTTGTAGGCTTCGGCATAGTTTGGATTGATACGGATGGCTTGCTCAAACTGGTGCATCGCACCTTCCGAATCGCCGCTGGCTTTTAACGCCACCCCCAAGTTATTTCGAGCCGTATCAAAATCCCCAGCAAGGTCTACCGCTGTTTGCAGATGTCTGATGGCATCGGGGTAATTTTCCTGCAGCACATACGCAATCCCTAGATTGTTGTGAGCCATGTAGTTGCGGGGTTCCAGCCGAATCGCCTCCTGAAGCTGCTGCGTCCCGTCTTCCAATCGGCCCAGTCGAACCCATGCATAGCCAAGATTGTAATGCGCGTCCGCATAATTGGACCTCAACGCAACGGCCTTCTGGAAGTTTGCAGCCGCTTCGGTCAGCCGGCCGCTTTCGGATAGGGCGCTTCCGAGGTTGTTGTACGGTCGGGCCTTGGCCGGCGACTTGTCGACACAATCCTGCCAGAGAGCAACGGCGTCTCCCCAAATCTGGCTGCGCTGCCAGGTCCATCCGGCCCACAGCAAAGCAAGCGCAGCCAGCACGGCGGTGGCTGCCCATTTCCGTTTGAGCGGCCGAAACAGCCCTGCGGCCAATGCGACCACCGGCATCACCGAGGGAAGGTAAGTGCGGTGCTCAAAAATAGTCTCCAAGCGGATAAACGAGGACTCGATCACCAAGTTGCCTAAAAACCACAGAATAGCATATGAGCTCAAAGGATCCCGGCGAGCCATGAGGACGGCAATTACCAATATTCCGGTCAGCGTCAGCAGCGCAGGTAAGGTTGTGGCGGGATCGAGAAGGGAGAGTGACAACGGGAAATCGTGATCCAGGTTCAAGCGCGAGGGTGCCGGCCAGAAAAACAAGCTGATATATACGCAAACCACCCGTGTCTGTGTCAGAAGACGCTGGCCGGGGGAAAAATCACCGTCGGAATAGGGAGCTGAAATTCGTGATAGTGAGTCTACGCCCCCGAGATAAGCCAGGCCGATCGCCGCCGAAAGGATGCACACACCGATCAGGCCAGGCCGATTGCGGCGAATCCATTTCCGGTCAAGTTTTTGGAAAAAATACCATTCGTAGAGACAGACAAAGGCCGGCAGGGTGGCTGCGATTTCTTTAGAGCCTAAAGCCAAGAGGCCGGAAAACCCACTGCACCCCAGCAAGGCAATCCGTCGCCGGTTGTCCTTTGGCAAACGGCGCGCATGGGCATAGCACAGCATGGCAAGCAAATAGAAGCAGGTGGCCAGGCTGGTCATGCGTTGGACGATATAGCCGACCGATTGGGTATGAAGGGGGTGCACCATCCATACCAGGGCTGCGAGCGCGGCAACCATGCCGGCCTTTTTCTCCTCATCCGCGAGGGCCGGGGTTCTGAGGGTCACGCGAGCCAGGCCAAAGACAAGAAAACCGTTGATGATGTGGATCAGGACGTTGACGAAACGGTATCCGACCACGTTGGTGCCGTTTAGGTAGTAGTTTAATGCGAAGCTGATGTTGGCGATCGGTCGCGTCGGTAGCGGGCTTTTGAACGCGGCGTCGAAAAGTCCGGTCGGATCGAGGTCCGTAACACGAATAAAGCGGTTCTTGATGATGTTGTGCTCGTCATCAAACACGAACGGGCCGGTCAGGGATCCCTTGTAACAGAAGACCACCAGCAGCGCTGCGGCAGCGACGATCAGAAATTCGCGGGAAGACTTGTCCGGCTTGGGGCTCATCGTTCCAATTTATCAACCTTTCAACTTCAATTATTGAGCTTATGCTAAATTTGCCACGAAAGCGATCTAAAAAGCTTTCCTTCATTTGCCGGTTCCGCGGGGTGAACAATAAATTGACTCTTAAAGAATTCCATAATACTATGAAACAGTTACTGCTCAGCCGTTAATTTGAGCGAATCGGCCCAAACGTTTCCTGGGAGTGTTCCCCAACCCGGACGATTATGGACGGCAGAAATCCATACGATCGCATTTTTAATTCGATTTTAATCACCGGCATCACCATTTCCTGCTTCTATTGGGTGTGCGAGTCTTTTATGTTTTTTTTCCTGGCCCCGGAGGCTAATTTTATCCAACATTTGCTGGGACCTGACCGGTTCAACACCTGGACGCGGGTGCTTGTTTTGTGCTTGTTTGCCATCTTTGGTTCTCACATCCAGTATACGATCAACAAGGAGCGCGAGGCTGACGAGGCCCTACGATCCAGCGAGGAAAAATACCGTAGCATCCTGGAAAGCGTGGAAGAAGGATACTTTGAAACCGACCTGCTGGGTGAAATAAAATTTCTCAACGGCCCGTTATGTCGTATTCTCGGATACGGGGCCGACGAACTGCGGGGAATGACCACACAGGATTTCACCACTCCTGAAACGGCAATGGCAGCGGAAGGCATCCTCGATCGGGTGCAGCGAACCGGTGAGGCGACCTCGGTCTCCAATTACGTCATTCGCCAGAAGGACGGCAGCCAGCGGGATCTGGAACTGTCGATTTCTCTCATGCCAGACGCCATGGGTCGACCAGCCGGATTCCGTTGGGTGGTGCGCGACGTGACCGACCGAAGAAGGGCTGAGGAGGAAAGAAAAAAACTGGAGGTCCAGCTGCAAGCGGCGCAAAAAATGGAAGCCATCGGAACGCTTGCGGGCGGCATCGCCCACGATTTCAATAATATCCTCATGGGGATCCAGGGTAATGCTTCCCTGCTTGATATACGGCTCGAAAACGGCCATGCCGGTCGCGAAAAAGTCAAAAACATTGAAAAGTACGTAGAAAGCGGCACCCAGCTCTCTCGGCAACTGCTCGGTTTTGCGCGTCGCGGAAAATACAACGTAAAGGCCTCTGACCTTAATGATATCATTGAAAAAACTGCATCCATGTTTGCCCGAACGCGCAAGGAAATCCGGGTCCACCGCCAACTCGCGCCGGATGTCTGGACGGTGGAGGTCGACCGCGGGCAGATTGAGCAGGTGTTGCTCAACCTTTACATCAATGCCTGGCAGGCTATGCCCAAGGGGGGGGATCTCTATCTCATCACGGAAAATCTGATGTTGGACGAGAACTACGTCCAGCCTTATCGGGTTAAACCCGGGCGGTTTGTGAAGGTTACAGTGGCTGATACCGGCGTCGGCATCGACAAGAACGATCTTGGACGGGTTTTCGAGCCCTTCTTCACAACCAAAGCAATGGGGCGGGGGACCGGATTGGGGCTGGCATCTGCTTACGGAATCATCAAGAGTCACGGCGGGCATATCAACGTGTACAGTGAAAAAGACCAAGGGACTGCGTTCAACTTCTATCTGCCGGCTTCGTTGCGCAAAGTGACAGAGGAGGCAGCGCCGCTTGCTCCGGCCGTCCGAAGGGGTTGCGAAACGGTCTTGCTGATTGATGACGAAGAAATGATCGTTGATGTGGGCTGCGGGCTGCTGAAAGAGTTGGGGTACACGGTGATTCCCGCTCGTAGTGGGCTGGAGGCGCTCGACATCTACCGCCAGCGCCATGCCGGCATCGACATCGTCGTCATGGACATGATCATGCCTGGAATGAGCGGCGGCGAAACCTTCGACCACCTGAAGCAAATCAACCCTCAGGCCAGAGTTCTTCTTTCCAGCGGCTACAGCATCAACGGCCAAGCCAGTCAAATCATGGAGCGTGGCTGCAACGGTTTTATCCAGAAGCCTTTCAATCTCCAGCAGCTGTCGGTGAAGCTGAGGCAGATTTTAGATGATAAGCAGCTTGTAGCCGATAGCTGATAGCTCATCGATTAGGAGCTGAAACAGGGAGGTATCAGCTATGAGCTGTCAGCTTTCCTAATCCCATATCACCGGATCCCTTAAAAGTCGCGCTACCGCCCGAGTTGCCGAAGCCGCGGCTTCGGGGAAAAACTCGGCCAGGCCGGCTATATGCCTCAAGTTGTCGGCCGTGCGCAGGATCAGCATCGCCAGGTCTCCTTCCCCCATTTCAGCTGCCTCCAGCGTCTGCTCCCAAGAGCCTCCCTTGGCCCAGGTGTGCATGGCGGCGGCCGGGCGCAAATAAAACTCACGCGCTTCGAATCCGCCGGCGAGCAGGCATCTCAAAAATGGCGAAAGTTTGTCAGCCACTCGCTGGTAGCTGCGCACCAGGGGGTTGGTCAGAAAATGCGGCTCGATGCGGTCGTCGGTCTCGCGCTCGTTGACGAACACGGCAATGATGGCGGCCAGGAGGGCGGGATCGCGGGGGAACGCGCTCCGCCGAAAGCCCTCCGCGATCAACAAGGGCTGGTCCACCCTCAGCCGCGACGCCCAACGCCCGTCATCGGTCAGCTCGTCGCGTTCGTTCACAAAGCCCGTCGTCCGCAGAAACTCCATTCGGCGCTTGAAATCGGCCCACAGGGGGGCATGCGCCTTGGCCGCTTCCTGACGTTTGCGGCGGGTCGTGCCGAGTTGATACGCCGCAAACGATCTTCGCAGAAGATCTTCTATCTGCGCGGGCGGGTGCGACAACAAGAGGTTCAGCACCATCGAGAAATTGATCCGGATCTGGCTGACCACGTCCGACGGCGGGGACGTGAGCAATCGTAGGATGTGGGAGAGGTCCATGAATCGTCCCGGGATGGCCAGGGCGAAGCCGATGTTGTCCATGCCGCGACGGCCGGCCCGGCCGGTCATCTGATGGAACTCGGTAGCGTCGAGCGGCAAAAACTGGGTTCCGTTGAACCGGTCGGAGTTGAGCAGGGCAATGGTGCGGGCTGGGAAGTTGACACCGGCGGCCACTGTGGTGGTGGCGAAGACGGCGTCCAGCAACCCCTCGGTCATCAAGGATTCCAGGGTCATCTTCCAGGCGGGCAGCTGGCCGGCATGGTGGGCGCCCACCGCTAGTTGCTGAAGAAATGGGAGTTGGCGGTGGCGAGCGAGGTGGGGGCTTTGCCCGGTGAGCTCGGCGATGCGGGTTCTGAGCCGATGCCGGCGCACATGATCCTCGGGGATATGGTCGCGGCAATCCTCCAGCGCCTGGTCGCAGTCGGAGCGCGATTTCAGAAAGAAGATCGCCGGCAAGAGGTCATAACGGCGCAGCACGTCCAGCACGCGGCCGAACGGAGGCAATTTGCTTCTGCGCGTGAACCGGTGCGAACTGCGGCCCAGGAAGTCACTCACCATCGGGTGCAGTTGACTGCCTTTGCCTTTGCGGGTTGAGGCCTTCAGCGGCAGCAGCTGGCCTGCGGGGTGGAGAAACAGCGGAAACAGGGGCACGGGCCGGTGCTTTTCCTGGACGACCACGCAGGGGCGGCCTCGGATGGCTGCGAGCCAGTCCGCGATGATATGGGCATTGCCGATGGTGGCCGATAGAAGCAGCAGCGGAATCCGTGCCGGGAGGTAGATCATGACCTCCTCCCAGACCACCCCGCGCTCGGCATCGCCCATGAAGTGAGCTTCATCGATGACCACGAAATCCGAGTCGAAAGATTCGCCGCGGTGCATCGCATCATACAGCTGGTTGCGCAGGATTTCGGTCGTCCCGACCGTGATTGGCGCATCCGGATTTTCCTTGCGGTCCCCGGTCAAGATGCCGACCTGATCGGGAGTGAAAATCCGGCTGAAATCGGCATACTTGGCGTTGCTGAGGGCTTTCAGCGGGCAGGCATACCAGGCGCGGCCGCTGCGTTCGCGTACGCGGGCGATCGCCTGCTCGGCGATCCAGGTTTTGCCGGAGCCCGTGGGCGCCGTAACCAGACAATCCGCATATTCTATCGCCGCCAGCGCTTCGATCTGAAAGGGATCCGGGGAGAACGCGCGGTTTTCCGGCACCCCGATTTCACCGAAGATCTTGTTTAAACTCGAATCGGCACCGGGAGTGAAACGGGAGTTATGAGCAGGCGAAGTCCGCTTGCGTCGCGGGTAGTTGTGGGAGCGGTGCATGGGAGGTGAAAATGCCTATAGCTTCTCCGCCATCTCTTTCACCAGGTCGCGCGCGGGGCTGTCCACATCGTAGGGGGAGATCCCTTTGAGATCGGCCTCGATCAGCCGGTCGTCTTGGGGCAGGAAGCCGAGGAATTCAAAATCAGGTAAATGAGCCCTAAGAAATGCTTCGTCTGCGCTGCTTCGGATCTTGTTGCCTACCACCGCAATTCGCTCCAAAGCGATTTCAGCGGCCAGCCGGCGGATGTGGCCGGCCGTGTCAATGCTGCGGCGCCCGGGCTCTACCACCACGATGAGCCTGTCGACCGCTTTGGCTGTCGCTCGGCCCAGATGCTCGATGCCGGCCTCCATGTCCATGACGACCACCTCGTCGCGCCGCAGCACGATGTGCATGATCAGCGCTCGCAGCAGTGCGCTCTCCGGGCAGATGCATCCGGAGCCTCCCTTTTTCACTCCGCCCAGGCGCATGAGTTTGATGTTGTCGAGCTTCGCGGACAGCGCATCCGGCAGGTCGTCGACCTGGGGATTGAGCTTGAAATAGCCGCCGATACTCCCAGCCTGGGCTCCGGTGCGTTCGAAAATGAGCTGCTTCATTTCAGCGATAGGGACGATTTGGTCGGCCCCGGCAATCCCCACGCCAGCTGCCAGATTGGCGTCGGGGTCTGCATCGATCGCCAGCACTTTCCGGCCTTGATCGCTTAACGTCCGAATCAGTAGAGAGGCAAACGTCGTCTTGCCAACCCCGCCTTTTCCGCTGACGGCTAGTTTCATTTGCTTCCTCGCTGTGAGTTAAGTGGTGTGGTTTGATCCATATTTTTCTGTATCAGGCTTAATACGACAATATGGGGGCGGGTGCAATGGAGGAAAAGGTATGGGCAGCATACCATCTTGCTGCCCATACCTTTGTAAAATTCTAAAATATGAAAACCGATTATCTTCGCCAGCGAGCAGGGGTTTCTCTGCTTGACCCCGTGCGTATCAGGGAGGCTGACATTTCTTGTTTGAATCTCAAAACGCCTCCCGCGATGGTTGGCCCGCTGGGCCAGTCGTAATCAGGCCCCAAGACAGTGCCGGGATCAGTTGTTAGCTGCGTCCAGACCTGGTCGTCGTTTAGGTATCCTGTGTTCGATAGCTTTACCATCGCCCATGTGAGGGTTTCACGACCGTTTATCTCGGAGACGCCCACGTCGATCGCCCGGTACTTTGCGGCCGTCTCCGCATCAATGTAGCGGGGAATGAGAACCGCCGCAAGGACGCTGAAGATCACCAGTGAAGCGATCAATTCGATCAGTGTGAACCCGTTGCAGTTTTTCATTGCAGCAAATCCATGCCCTGCACAGCGGTTGGTGGAGCGAGAAATCATCTGCTTTCACCGCGGGTTGAAGCCTAAAATTAACCGGCAGTTTATAAACTCTATCGGCGCCAGGAAGAAGGCGCATCCAATTTGGCTGGGGTCCTAGTTAGAGGAACTCCTGTCCCGCTCTTAAAAGTCAAGGTTCCTCCATTTGCGTCTGGCCCTGCCGACCACCCATAACCATCCGCAGGAAGGGTGCCAGTAGGGTTTAGGTCGTAGCTCATTCTGGCGGTCACACGGGCGTCGATTGCGGCATCGTTAGCGAAGCTCGAACCGGAAATCTTCGCATCCGCCCATACTAGGCTCTCACGACCATTCAATTCCGAAATGCCGGCATCGATCGCCTTGTTTTTAGCATTGGTCTCCAAGTCGATGTATCTCGGCACCGCCACGGCGGCAAGGATCCCGAGAATAATCAGTACCGCGATGATTTCGACGAGTGTAAAGCCTTCTTGACCTTTAATGACTTGTTTTGGTTTCATTATTTGCCTCCTGCTTTTGAATTTTGGTTGTACGCATTTTTAAATTTTATAAAATCGCCAAGCAGGATTTTAGCACGAAATATGCCAAAAAATATAACACCATTTTTTGCGCAATTATTTATAATTAAATTTATAACGTTACGGTTATTTCGCAAAAAAAACACCACGTGCGGCAATAAAAAGATCTACATTTTTTGTTGAAATAGAATTTAAAAATCATCACGCTTCGTAATTCTTGATGCTCTTGACATCTATGTTCAATTTTTTAATTCGATGCCAGAGACTGCGCTGGTTGATACCAAGCAGCTCAGTTGCTCGAGATTGCACTCCTCCTGTCTTTGTCAGCGCTTCAATGATCAAACTACGTTCTATCTCTTTTAGTTTGTCATCCAGAGATATGCTGGCAGGTAGTTTTAAATCATTACCATCCTGAGAAGTGGCTTTAGCGAAGAGTCCGGTAATTTTCCCAGGTAGTTGAGCTGGCTCGATGAATCCGCCTTCAGTGATGACCGCCGCGCTTTCAAGCACGTTTTTAAGCTCGCGTATATTTCCAGGCCATGAATAGGCCATCATCATCTGTAGCGCGATGGACGAAATCTCCACCGGTTTGGGCAGGCTTGTTAAAAAATGATCTGCCAGGACTGGGATGTCCTCCTTGCGTTCACGCAGAGGAGGTAGATGGAGTGTGAAAACGTTAAGACGGTAATACAAGTCTTCCCGGAAGGCGCCTTCCTGAACCATCTTTTCAAGGTTTTTGTTAGTCGATGCTAGAAAGCGTACATCCACTTTGATGGTGCGGCTGCCTCCGACCCGGTAGAATTCTTTTTCCTGTAGGACTCTCAGAATCTTGGCTTGAAGGTTATGGGGCATGTCCCCAATTTCATCCAGAAAAATGGTTCCCCTGTGAGCCATATCGAATTTACCGGGTTTAAAGGCAGTCGCACCGGTGAATGCACCCTTTTCGTGGCCGAACAGCTCGCTTTCGAGCAATTCCTCAGGGATTGCGGCGCAATTTAGCTTGACAAATGGTTTGTCCTTGCGCTGGCTGTGTTGAAAGATGCTGGTCGCAACCAACTCCTTGCCGGTCCCGCTTTCGCCAAGAATGAGCACGGTAGAGTCTGTCGGGGCAACTTTCATAATCAGACTGAGCAGGCCGCGTATGCTAGTGCTTTCACCAATGATTTCAGGGAAAAAATGACGCGCCTCGATTCGACTCAAAACCGAGGTTACCCTGTCAAACACGCTGGTGAATTGCTCGATCTTGTCCACGGACCAGTTTTTCTTGGATCTGGGCTGAGAGGCGTCGCTGAATGCCGGAAGCTTGCTTGCTTTTTCGACGAACAGCTCAACCGGTCGCAGAAGGAAGCGCACAAGGGAAAACCCTGCGGCAAAGGCCAGAATGCTGATAGCTACAATGAGCCAAAAAACCCAGGTGCCCGGCTCAGCTTTCTGCTCGAGGCTGTATTTGGTAACGCGAAACGTC
>JALOPB010000415.1 GCA_025454115.1 Desulfobacterales bacterium
GATGCGCGAGGCGTCCCGGGAATATCGTTGGCAGCTCGATTTCGGGAATATCGCTCTTTTGTGGCGCAGCGGATGCATCATCCGCAGTGTTTTTCTGGAGCAGATCAAGGCGGCCTATGACCGGAGCCCGAACCTGGCCAATCTCCTGCTGGACGATTACTTCAGGGGCATCCTCCAGACCTGCCAGGCGTCGTGGCGCCGTGTCGTGGCGGAAGCGGTTCGGGGAGGCATCCCCGTGCCGGCCTTCTCGGCGTCTCTGGCGTTCTACGACGGGTATCGCAGCGAACGGCTGCCCGCCAACCTGATCCAGGCCCAGCGGGATTACTTCGGGGCTCACACTTACGAGCGTGTGGATCAGCCGCGCGGGACGTTTTTTCACACCCAGTGGTCAGCACGTCTTCGTGATGGAAACGCATGACGCCAACCGCGCGGAGCCGAGAACGCCTCATTGCATGTTGCTTCAACGGCAGGTTGAGCAGCAGCTAAACCGCCCGAAGCTTTCCCGTCGGCGCCGTCCCGGCGAGTGCCTTTATGGCTCCAGCGCCTGGAACCGACGCATGAACTTGCGATCGATATAATCCTTGATGATGAAGGCCAGGCGGCCGCCGAACAGGATCGGTCGTTTGTAGAAGATCCCCCTCCCGTCGCCCAGGTTGAAAATCAGCAGGTAGCCGCCGCCGGGATCGAACGGTTGCAGCGCTTCACCGTCCAAGGCTGCCATCAGATTGTGGCAGATGACCGCATTCTGGCGTACGGCATAGACACCCACCTTGTCCAGAGGAGCCTCCTGGAAATTAACGCAGTCACCGCCGCCGGCTTTGCAGATAGCGGTTGACCAGCAGGCCGCCGTCGGGTCCGGTCGGGATCCCGGATTCACGGAAAACCGGATTCGGAACCACGCCGACGGCGACGAAAATGATGTCCAACTCATGGGTTCTGCCGGAGCCCTCGGCCACTTTCCCTGTGCGGATGCTTTGGACGCTGCAGTTCTCCATTATTTCGATGCCGCGTCTGTGCAACGACGCCAGGGCCTTGACCCGCACGCCCTCGGGGTGATGCGGCATGACTTTCGTCCTGGCGAGAATCCGGATGATCGCCGGCTGCATGCCCGGCCCTCGCGTCAGCTTCCAGACGTTGCCGGCGATCTCCACCGCCGACGGGCCGCCTCCGACGATACCGATGGACAGCTTCCGGCGGGAAGCGAGTTCGAGAATCCGTCGCTGGGCGTCCAGCAGGCGCTCAATCGGCTTGACCAGGTAGATGTCATCCAGGGGGCCGGCTATCATATTCTGCGGCACCTGGCTGCCCACGTTGCACGAAATCACGTCATAGGCGATGGAATTTCCCGATTCTATATAGACGCGGCGGGCGTCCGCGTCGATTCGAGTGATTCGGCCCAGCACGAAGGTGCCGCCCATTTTTTCAACGACGCGGCGGGTCGCGAACCGAATCGCGCCGGGTGTGTAGGTCTTTCCGAGCATGCCGGGGCCCATGCCGGAATAATAATGGTGTTCGGAGGGTTGAATCACCGTGACTTGGTGCCCCTTTTCGATGAATCGGCGCAGGTTCGACAAGGTCACCATGTGCGCATGGCCGCCGCCGGCCAATACCAGGTGTTTTTTCATGATTTTTTCCTCAAACCGACCAGGCGGTGTGCGCCCTATCGTTTCTCCAAAAGTGCGCCCAGCTGCTCCAGGTGTGTGCGCTCTTCATTGGCGATCTGCATCAGTACGTTCTTGCTTTCCATGGTGCCGGCGCGCTCGGCGGCGCGCTGATACAGGTCCAGGGCCTGGGCCTCGATCGCCATGGCGAGCGAGATCACTTCCTCCGGAATCTCCAGATCCGGTTCATAGAGCCGCAGGTAGTCTTGGGTGGTCAGACCGCCTTCCATACCGGATGCCATCACTTTCTGAACAAATTCCTCGCGGGACGGTGCGCTGCCCGATATTCTGCGGTACTCGTTGAAAATGCGATCCTGGTGCTTGACTTCAATGGCGGAAAGCTGGTCGAACAGCCGGCGCGCATCTTCGGCCTTGGCCTGCGCCGTCATGGACAAATAAAATTCGCGCAGCCCCTCCTCAAGGGAATAGGCCGTCATCAGCGTTTCTTCGGGAGATTCGTTGCCGGAGAAAAGCTGCAAGCCGAGGTCTTCCGGACCGACCGCTTTCTGACTGTTCCAGGCTTTGATCCCGCCGGTGAGGTTCAGTACCTCCCGGAAGCCTTTGGCCGCCAGCACTTGGGCCGCCACGCGGCTGCGGCCGCCGATGGCGCAATAGACCACGGTCGGCCGGTCAGGGTCCAGCTCGGGCAGGCGGGAGCCCAGCTCCGGCAGCGGGATCAATTTTGCGCCGGGAAGGTGTTCGGCTTCGTATTCACCGGGCTGGCGCACATCCAGGAGTGTAAAGGCGTCGCCGGCCATGCGTTGCACGTACTGCCTGGCTTCGACCGCATCAATGGATTTCACCGGTGTGAAGAACTGCTTCCAACGCATCGAGGTTCTCCTTTCGTGAGAGATTGGGTGTCATAAACCGGTCAAGGGTTCTTCCTTGCGCGTCTTGAAATCGATGACGAAGGCCGCGTCGAGCCGCTCCGGCTCCTGATAGAAGCCCTCGAAGCCCGCCGTGATGAATCCCTGCTTGATCGATTCATATTCCGAAGGATCGACCCGTGTACCGATCAAGGCGTGGCGATCGGCGCCGTATAGGGGACGGTACTGGGCCATCAGGCTGATGAAGATGTCCAGAGGGTCGAAGGTGTTTTTAAGAAAAGCAAGGACCTCGCGGCTGGCGGACTGGTCGTTCGGCAGCACCAGGTGGCGGATGCACAGACCGCGGTGGGCGATGCCGGCGTTGTCGCAGCGTAGCGGACCGACCTGGCGGAACATGCGGCGGACGGCAGCCTGGTTGATCTCGACATAGTCCGGGGCACTGGAATACCGGCGCGCGGATTCGTTTTCGCCGTATTTCATGTCCGGCAGATAGATGTCCACCACGTCCTTGAGCACGTCGATCGTCTGCTCCAACTCGTAGCCGCCGCAGTTGTAGACGACCGGGATCGATAGCCCCGATTCGGCCGCTATCCGCATTGTTCGCAGGACCCACGGCAGAAAATGGGTGGCCGTAACCAGATTGATGTTGTGGCATCCTTTCTCCTGGAGCCCAAGCAGCTTCTGCGCCAGTTCCTCAACGGGAAACGGCCGCCCCTCCTGCTCATGGGAGATCTGGTAGTTCTGGCAGAACACGCACTTCAGGGTGCAGTGGGTAAAGAAGACCGTGCCGGAACCGCCGGTGCCGGAGAGCGGCGGCTCCTCGCCGTGGTGGGGGAAGATGCTGGATATGACCAGCCCGTCCGGCGCGCCGCAGAAGCCGCGCTCGCCTGTTAAGCGGTTGACGCCGCAGCGCCGCGGGCAGAGCCCGCAGGAGGCTGCGATCCGGTCCAATTCGTCGATGCGGCAGGCCCAATCGGCCTCGCTCAGGAATGTGTAGGAAGCAGCAGGCATGATAAAAGTATAAC
>JALOPB010000416.1 GCA_025454115.1 Desulfobacterales bacterium
TATCTTCCAAAATCCAATGCGATGTCCTGATCGTGGGCGCCGGCGGCGCGGGGCTGCGCTGCGCCGCTCACATTCTGGAGAAGCGGCCCGGGACGCAGATCATTGCGGTCACCAAGGTGTCCCACCCGCAGAAATCCCACACCAGCACCGCCCAGGGGGGGCTGGCGGCGGTCGATCCCCAGGACCGGGTGGACAAGCCGATCTACCACATGTTCGACACCTGGAAGGGTTCCGATTGCATGGCGGACCAGGAGGTCGTCCGGAAGATCGTCGACGCGGCCTGGGAGGAAATCGTTTGGCTCGAAAACCGAGGCATGCACTTCACCCGGGACGAGGAAGGACGCCTGAGCAAGCGGACCTTCGGAGGCCATACGGTGCGTTTCGGCGAGGCGTCGGCGTTCCGGGCCGTGTTCGAAGCCGACCGCACGGGCAAAGGCATCATGGACAACGTCTGGGGAGAGGCCCTCAAGGGCGGTGTCACCTTCCTGGACCAGACCCTGTTGACCGAACTGCTGATTCAAAACGACCGCTGCGTCGGAGCTGTGCTGTTCAAAGAGAAACCGGGCGAGTTTGTGGCCGTCTCCGCCAAGGCCACGGTGCTGGCCACGGGCGGCTGCGGCCAGGTCTTCCGGGTGACGACCAATTGCCGCCAGAACACCGGCGATGCGCACGCAGTCGCCTTGCAGGCCGGCCTGCCCTTGATGGACATGGAGGCGGTCCAGTTTCACCCTACCGGGATCGTGGGCCCCGGGATCCTGGCGAGCGAAACCCTGCGTTCGGTGGGCGGCATATTGAGGAACAAGGACCTGGAGCCCTTCATGGCCCGGTACGCCCCGAAGATGAAGGAGCTCGCCCCGCGCGACTTGGTGGCCCGTGCCATCGAGACTGAAATCCGCGAGGGACGCGGCATCCTGAACCCGGACCACAACATCGAGCACGTCTGGATCGACCTGCGCCATCTCTCCGATTACGTGCACTCCGTCCAGATCCCTGAAGTCAGCGGGTTCTTCAAGCAGTTCATGAATCTGGACCCGCGCACCCAGCTCTGCCCGGTGCGGCCCAGCAATCATTATCAGATGGGAGGAATCCCGACCAACGCCTGCGGCGAGGTGCAGCGGTCTCCCGACACCGTCGTATCTGGACTTTATGCGGCCGGCGAATGCGGCTGCGCCAGCTTTCACGGCTTCAACCGCTTGGGGACGAACTCCATCCTGGAGCTCATCACCATGGGACGATTTGTCGGGGAGCGCGTGCTGCAATCCCTAAACGAGGCCGCGGGCCGCCTGCCCGCGGATGCCGGGGATCTTACCTTTGCCCGGTTCGCCGGGTATCTGGAAAACGGCCAAGAGGAGAACATCGATCGGATCCGCGAAGACATGCGGCGCATGATGACGGAAAATGTCGGGGTCTTCCGAACCGAAGAAGGGCTGAACACCGCGATCCGGTCCTTGACCGATTCCGCCGAACGAGTCCGCCGCGCGGCCCTCCGCTGCCGAAGCCTGCAAATGAACCAGGAGCTGGTACAACGCTGGGAACTCGACAATCTCCTGAGCGTGTCCATGGTGATCGCTCAGGGAGCCCTCCGGCGCCGGGAGTCGCGCGGGGGCCACGCCCGGGTCGATTTCCCGCAGCGCCGCGACGAATTCAATTCGCACACCCTGGCCTATATGACGGAATTCGGCAAGATCCGCTTTGAGAGCCGGTCCGTCGACATGAGTCTTTTTGAGGCCAGCGGCGAGAACCACGAAAAATTCGGCCTGATCGAAAGAAAATATTGATGAGCTCGTTAGAAACCGGACGGAGAAACATCATGAAGGAGAGCTACACGCTGGTTTTCAACATCAAGCGCTACGATCCGGATACCCGTAAGTCCTGGATGCAGACCTATCGGATCGAAGCGGGCCGCATCCTGCGTTTCACCGACGTGCTGCGGAAAATCAACAAAGAGCTGGATCCGACCCTCGCCTGGAATTCGTCCTGCGAGCACGCCCAGTGCGGATCCTGCTCGGTCGTGATCAACGGTCGGCCCATGCTGGCCTGTGAGCTGCTGGTCGAAAACGCCGTCGAATTTTTTGGAACGACCGTCTTCACGATCGAGCCGATTCGCGTGGCCCCGGTGCTGCGCGACCTGGTGGTGGATCTGGAAAAAGCCTATGATCGCGTCCACCGGATCCGCCCGTTCATCATTCGGCCCTCCCAGAATCCGAATGAGGGACAGGAGTACCGGATTTCCCCCCGTGCGATGGAAGGCTATCTGGAAGCCACCCGCTGCATCAATTGTTTCTGCTGCGCCACCGCCTGCATGAGCTCCCACCGGGGCTTTATGGGGCCCAACGCCGTCATGGCCAGCGTGGTGCGCATCATGGACCCTCGCGAAGATGCGACCGAGGAACGCCTCCAGCAACTCTATAGCGAAGATGGCGTCTATCGCTGCCATACCTCAAAGGCCTGTTCGCATGTCTGTCCCAAGGAGATTGATGTGGCGCATTTCGTCGCGCTGGCAAAGGAAGGGAAATTCAGCTGACCCGCAACCCTGTCACCCGAAGGAGGTCGAAAATGAAGCGTTTAGCTCTCGCCGTTGCGTTGCTCGCTTTCTACGTGACCCTGATTTCAAATCCAGCGCTGGCGCAGCCCAACGCCAGCTGGCCGAAAGGCGCGACCATCGGCACATCCGGGATCGGCGGCGTCTATTTCGTATGGGGCGGCGGGTTCGCCAAGCTGCTCAACGACAAAGTCGGGGTTCCCGGCTCGGTCGAAGTTACGGCCGGACCGGTGGCCAATGTCAAGCTGGTAGCGGGTAAGCAGCTCAATTCGGCCTCGCAACATCTGCGCCTATCTATGAAGGCTGGACCGGCCAAGGCTGGGCCAAAGGCGAAAAATACCAAAACCTGCGTGTCATCTTCCCCATGTTCACTTCCTACGCTCATGCATACGCCCCCAAGAAGACGGGCATCAAGGAGGTCAAGGATCTGGGAGGCAAGACCGTCGGCGTCGGTGCGGTCGGTACGACCCCGGCCGTCTATTGGCCCATTGTGTTCGACATGGTCGGCGTCAAACCCGGGCGGATGGTCAACGCCGGATGGTCGGATCTGACCTCGCAAATGAAAGACGGGATGATTGACGCTGTCGCCACCATCAGCGGACTGCCGTGGGGCAGTCTCACCGAGATGGAAGTGTTGCAGGAGATGTATGTCTTTGCCCTGTCCAAGGAGCAGATGGAGCAATGCGTCGCCAAATACCCCTATCTGTCGCCGGGGGTGATCCCCAAAGGGACTTACAAGGCCAACCAGGACGTCGACCTTCCCACCGTGACCGTATGGAACTTCATGGTCGTGCACCAGGA
>JALOPB010000091.1 GCA_025454115.1 Desulfobacterales bacterium
AACCGCAAAATCATCCTCCCAGGGCAAGTCAAATACGCGTGCTCCGAATACACTAGCAATATCCCGTGTCCGGTCGGTTGATCCGGTATCGACAATGATAAGTTCATCGACGATCGGCTTGACACTGTGAAGGCAACGCGCCAAATGTGTTCCTTCGTTTTTGACGATCATGCATAAGGACACGGTCTTGCGAACTACTTGGCTTTGGTCGATCGGCCGAACTCCCACTCGGTTTCGGAGATTCAATGCAGCTGTCAGGATGCCTTCGTCATAGCCGAATTGTGCCATGGTCGACTCCACCTCCGACATGGCCGCTTGCCATTGACCCTGCCGCAGCAGAAGGTCAATTAAGAAAAGGCGCAATCGTCTCTGCACCGGATGGTGAAGCAGTGCATCTCGAAAAACACGCTCGGCGCGCTGGTAGCAATTATCGGCCACGGCGCTCTCATAAAATGCAATGGTGGCCGCGCGAGAGATCGGCAGCAACTGGAAAGCCTTCTCAAATAGATAAAGCGCTTTGTCCCGATGGCCGTTCAATCGCTGAAGCTCACCAAGCCCCAGATAGGCCAACCCGCAACCGGCGTCCAGAGATGCAGCATCTCGGAAATGTCTTTCGGCCAGAACAGGATCACCGGTCGCTGCGGCGATTCGACCCTTAATCACCAGACCGGTCGCCTTCTGCTCTTCCAAGTTCATCAACTGGTCAGCCATTTCCTGCGCAATTGCAAAATTTCCGAGCGCTTGATGACAAATAGCGCTTAATTGCATTGCCTCACCATCAGCAACCTTTTTAAATGGGACTTGCGATAGAACCTGCAATGCGCTGGCGTACTGCTCCGAGTCTATTAATAATTCAGCAAGTCGGGCACACAGCTTTAGTTGGCGGGGATATCTCTCAACCGCTTGGGCGAGCAGATTGACTGCCTGATCGCACTGACCCATTCCGTAAAGAAGCTTAGCACGCTCAATGATGATGGATTCGCCGACGACCATGCGATGCGTTCGCCTCCAATCTCTCAGATAGCTCGTTTAATGATTCAACATGCTCCATCCGACCTTCAGACGCGAGGAGTCGGACCTGCTCCCGGATGAGTTCGACACAGTTAAATCCCAGTTGATCAAGTTCCAGGAGGAATTGAAACCCTTTCTCCTTCTGGCCATCGGCGTAAAATGCTAAAGCGATTACTCCTATCGCCGGAGGATAGCCGGCTTCCTTCATCAAGATGGCTCCGGCCGCCTCGATTGCCCTGTTAAGATCGCCAACAATAAGTTCACAGTATGCGCAATTAAGCGCCGCCTCTCTGAGCGAAGGATTAATCGATAGTGCTTTCTTGGAATGGATCCGTGCTTTTGAATAATCTCTTTTTGATAAATAGCAGTATCCCATGTTCAAGAAGGCTACCGCATCGTCGGGATGGAGGGCGATGACTTTTTCCCAGAGTGCAATCGCCTCATCGAATTCGGAAATTTCTGCCGCCTGGATCGCGAGCTCCCTGAGCGATGGGATATCCCCATCGCATTCCTGCATCTTTTTCTTTCCAAGGAAATAATACGCCCTCCCCTTGGATAGAATTTTGTCCGGGCTCAATTTCCCGTAGTGGTGAATCGGAACAATACAAGATCTTATTTCTACTCCGGAATTTCTCAGACTCGATTCTACGGTTTCGTGCACCGGGTTTTCAAAATGGACACGTGGGTCGTTCAAGAATAGCCTGACCTTGCAGCTGGGGAACCACCCTCTGCCGACTTCTTCCAGGGGGTATTCTCCCGCATTTCGTTTCCATCCGCGGCATCCAGGCTGATTGGTGTAATTCCGGGTGGTCAGTGTATATGCGGCCGGTTGAATAGGATGGCTGGCGACGGTGCTTCTTAAAAACGGATAATCGCGACAGGAGATGACCTCATCGGCATCCAGAATCAGAATCCAACGGCTGCTCGCTTTGGACAGTGAAAAATTCCTGGCTTCGGAAAAGTCGTTTTTCCATGAGACATCATACACTTTCGCGCCGAAGACCGCGCCGATAGCTTTGGTTCTATCGGTAGAACCGGTATCCACCAGGATGATTTCATCGGCAATCGGTTTTGCGCTCTGAAGGCACCTTGCCAGGTGTCGTTCCTCGTCTCGGACAATCATGCATAGCGATAGATTGCCTTGCCCCCCGGCATGAACACCGACACGCTCCCTTACAGCCATTGCCGCCCTCAGGATTCCATCATCGACCCCGAAATCATTGATTGCCGCTTCTATTTCCGGCATGGCCTCATGATGGCACTGTAACCGACAAAGGATGTCGATGAGCAGGAAATGCAGGCGTCGATGGTGTGGGTGTCGCTTGAGAGCCGATCGGAAAAATTCCCTGGCGCGAACGAATGCTGCTTGCTCAAGAACGGCGTTATGGTAGGATCGTATATGGTGCCCGGCCCGGGGGTCTGCCAGAATTGCTTTTTCCAGCTCATCGAGAAGAGAGCCTTCATGAAGCGACGTCCGCTGCGCCCCGGCAGCAACCGGGCGGCGGCCGTCGGACCCGTGAAGGTCAATTATAGAACGAAGGCTCATTGCTTGCCTCGCTCCGCCCTTCCCTCTCCCTTTTCCTCAAGCGGCTCGATTTAAGGCCTCTAGTTCCTTCAGCTGCTGGCTAGCCTCTGGATTCAGCGGTTCGATTTGCAGGGCACGATCAAACATGATCCGGGCGTCGTCAGGTTGCTGCATGGACCGGCAGATTTTGCCAATGGCCACCAGCGTCTCGACATCTTCTGGGTGCACCGCCAGAATACTGTTATAGATTTTCAGCGCATCCTCCAGGCGATCAAATTCGACCCAGTAGCAGTCCGCAAGGTTCTTCTGGAAAGTCATATTTTGGGGATCCAGCCGAACGGCACTCTGATAATACTGGAGCGCGGCTTTTTTCTTGCCGGCTTGATAGGATAGCACACCGAGATCATTATAGGCTAGAGCAAAATCAGGGTAAACCTTCGCCAACCGCTCAAGCGCGGCCAATGCCGCCTCATTGTCTCCATTCGAAGCCAGGCGCATGGCTTCGGCGTGCATCTCTAAGGTGACTTGCTCAGCAGGCGGCAATGACGGTACAGCACGACATAAATTCAAACAATCCGCTGCCTCGCGGTTCCAGGGTTCGATATCAAGAATCCGGGTAAAGAACGCCTTGGCATCCTCCGGTTGACCAAGTTGTCCGCAGATCTTTCCAACGGCAAAAAGCGTTTCGACATCCAGTGGTTCCAACTCCAGAATTTGAACATATATCTTCAATGCATCCTGAATCCGACCCTGCTCGACGTAGTAGAAGTCAGCCAGATTTTTCTGGAACGTCGCATTGTTCGGCTGAAGCCTCACGGCCTCCTCATAATGACGGAGCGCTTTAAGCTTAGCTCCGGATTGATAGCACAGTACGGCAAGATCGTTGTGTGCCACGGCGGTCTTTGGATACGCACCAAGCATCTTTTCAAGATATTGGATGGCTCCGGCCGAATCCCCGCTATCGAGGCGGCGTTTTAACTCAGCATCCATATTCTCTGTTGCCCGGCCGTCGTTTCTATCGCTCCCTCTCCGGCCGAGTGCCTTATGGCATTCATTCGCCTCCGGGTTCCATGGTTCAATTTCCAGCACTCGGCGGTAGTGTGCATCAGCCTCTTCAAAACGCTGCAATCGGACAAGAATATGTCCTACCGTCATATGGGTTTCTATATCGTTGACCCGTATCTCGATAACCCGCCTGTATAGCTTCAAAGCGTCATCTATTCGATCCATTTCTACGCAGTAATAATCGGCCAGGTTCTTCTGGAAATCGGCGTTCAGCGGTGAAATGCCGGCCGCTCGCTCAAAATGCCCGAGCGCTTTTTGCTTCTCCCTCATTTGGTAATACAATGTTCCAAGATCGTTATGGGCTCTAGCAAAATCCGGAAAAAGTCGTACGATGTTCTGAAGCGCTCGGATGGCATCCCCAGGGCGGCTGTTTTGAAGGACGGGCTGCATCGCCTCGTATACGTGTTCAACGGTCAGCATGTCGATGTCTCCTGTATGATGGCTGTCGGCCATTTTGACGGTATCCGGAATCGATCCTGCCTGAGAGTCCCGTTGCCTTTGAAACCGGGGATACCAGGCCGTCCGGTTCAAGCTAAGCCTCGATCCCAAACGAATAATTTCTTCAATGGCATCGGGTTGCCCATCTTTCTGTAAAATAAGCTTTTTCAATTCAAGTAGGCGCTCTTCATCGGGTGAGCAACCTGCCGGTCGATACTTTGCAAGACCCGGTTTAAACCCGGCCATCACCTCAACTTGACCGATGGCAGATCGAACCCGGCCGGATGCTTTGCAAGATTCGTTCCTAAAAAACTCTATTAACCTCTCTATGGGCAGGCACCGGACAATCTGCCCGTTCATTGCCGCCTTTCGGTATAGGTTCAGGATTTCGCTGTTCTCTGCGTGCTGACGCTCGCGATTTCGGTGCTCAATGCTGGCGGGATTTACCAGATAAAGCCCGAGAGGCTGACGGACATGATAAAAATCCAGGGTCTGGGAGATCCGCAGCCAGAATTCATAGTCTCCGGAGGTGACCAGCCTCTCATCAAAATATCCGTACAACTCATGCACACTTCGTCGCCACATCGGCTGCGGCCCCATAAAACAACCCTTGGTAAGGAGCAAGTTCCGATCCCAGTCGTGCCAGCGGTAGCACCCGATGGGGTGACAGCGTTCAAAGGTTTCGTTTTCGGTTTCTGTTTGCAGCACGTCGGCATAAACGAGGGCCGCCTCCGGGTGCTCATCCAGCGCGGCCACCATTCGTTCAAACGCATCTGCCCGGTGGCGATCATCGGTGTTGGCGTTGGTGATGAAAACGCCGCGAGCGGCCTGGATGCCACGGTTCCAAGCCGCATAGACCGTCTCCCTCGTATCGGTGCGGATATACCGCAAGTTGCTAAGCCGTTCCTGCAATTCCGCGATAATTGCCCTTTCATTCTGCTGTGAACCGCTGTCGACCACAATGATCTCGGTCTGATCGGCGATGCTCTGCCGCTCGAGGTCTGCAATACAGCCGCGGATAAATCGTTCCGAGTTAAATGCCGAGACGATAGCGGAGACAAGAATGGGTTCTTGAGGCATAACTGCACTCCCAGAGGTTGACGCAGAAAGGTCGGACCGGCATGCCCAGTCGTTGGCGGTTCTGGGCATGAAGCGATTAATCGGTTCTATCGTGACACATCATTTTGACGACATTTTCGATTGAAGTTTCCGCCCTCCAGCCGAGCTTGGATTCAGCCTTTTTAGGATTGGCGCGGTTTTCCATGATTTCAGTCGGTCGAAATAGATCTTTGCGTGATTCAAGATATTCCTCCCAGTCCAGCCCGAATTCGGCAAACGCGCACTCAATGAAGTATTCCAGGCTGACGCTTCGGCCGGTGGCAATGACATAATCATCTGGAGACTCCATCTGCAGCATACGCCACATGGCATCCACATATTCGGATGCCCAGCCCCAGTCTCGAATTATTTTGGTATTGCCTAAAACCAATCGCTCCATAGAGCCTTTTGAAATCCGTCTGGCGGCTTCGATAATCTTTTTAGTGACAAAGCGCTCTGGCCGTAAACAGGATTCATGGTTAAACAAGATGCCGGTGCATACAAAAAGGTGGTAAGCCTCGCGGTAGTTCGCTACCTGCCAATGCGCCGCACATTTTGCCACTGCGTAGGGGCTGCGCGGCCGGAAACTCATATGCTCGTGAGCCGGTTCTCCGTTCGTATCGCCAAAGCACTCGCTTGACCCCGCATTGTAATACCGGATATCCTTTCCGAGGAAGCGAATGGCTTCAAGAAGATTGAGCGTTCCTAAGCTGATGCTTTCCATCGTTTCAACCGGTTGTTCAAAAGAAAGCCCCACCGAGCTTTGTCCTGAAAGGTTATACACCTCATTCGGTGAAACCTTGCTGAGCCCGTGCAGTACGCTTCGAAAATCGTTCAGTGCCATGGAAAGGGTTTGAACCTGCGCTCGGATTCCCAGCCGGTGCAAATTTGAAAAAGTCGAAACTTGCGCATCACGCGAAGTGCCGAACACCTCATATCCCTTTCCAAGCAGCAGCCGGGCCAAATAGGCACCGTCTTGACCGCCGATTCCACAAATCAATGCACGTTTCATCTTTTATTCCTGACTTATTCCACGATTGAAGATCCGCCCGTTACCGTCTCGGCGCAAGTCCCCAAGTGGCTATCAACAGTCGAAAAGTGGCCAACCCCCTGTCGAATCACGTCTCAGCCCCTCCCTCCGCCTTTAGATCGACTCGATCAGGACGAAAACCGAGTCATGATGGCCTCCGCCAATTGGGACGCGCTGCGTTTCCATGAAAAACGCTGGGCTTGATTCAATCCATGTTGTACGAGAGTCGCCCGAACCTCCGGTCGTTGCACGTCGTATAGCGCCTTTTGCAGGCTCTCAACATCGTCTGCGTCGACGTATAGCGCAGCCTGGCCGGCGACTTCAGGAATAGCAGAGTTGGGGCAGGTGATCACCGGGCACCCCGACTGCATGGCCTCCAAAATCGGTAGGCCGAATCCTTCGCAACGTGATGGAAATACCAGGGCTGCCGCTCCGCTATAGGCCAGCGACAGATCGCGATCGGAGAAGAAACCCGCATAAAGGTCGGCACCTTCGACCATGGCCCCGACCTCCGGCTCCACCGTACGCCGGCCACCTGCCATTACGATGGCATAGTGCTGCCGGTCTGGCATCCCACTAAACGCGTGGAAAAACATCCGCAAATTCTTATGCGCATCCGGGCGGCCGACCAGCAGGAAGTAAGGTCTGTCGATCCGTGATGCCTTTCGGAAGGCTGCGATCTCATCTGCCGTATGCAGACAAAACTCGCTCGATACCGCACAAGGGACGATCGATTGGGGGCGTTGAGACGCTCGCGGGTAGAACTTCGCCAGATCCCGAGCGGTGGAATTAGAAATGGCTGCGAAAGATGAGGAATTCACGATCGCATGAAACTTGTCACGCCATTCGGGGTTCGGCGCGTCAGGGCCGACAGTATCGAAGCACTCCGGAATCATATCGTATAACATCAGGAGAGAGGCGCACTCTTTCGTAAACGTATAGTAGGTTGAAAGGAAAAGTCCAGCTCCCGCCTCGCGGCAAATGGCATCCAGCATGTCGGCTTCCTGGCAGGCGGTTCCCAGATGAAATGCCGGGATCCTGCGTCGCCGGATACCGGGTATCTCCGGGGCGGTTTGACCACGGTCCAAAAGGACGATCCGTTCAGCCAACGGAGAGCCTGCGAGCTCCGACAACAAGGACACCCAATGTCGACTGATTCCAAAAGGCCGGCCGTGTTGAAGTTGAAAAATAACCCCATCGACGACGACCGCAGGTTTTCGATCAACAATCGATGCAGCGGGCCGAATAGCCAATGCACTTTGATATGCAGCGATCGTTTGCTGGACGCATTTTGCCCAGCTGAACTGAGACGCCCGGGCCAGGGAACGCTGGGACATTTCGCTGCGCATGTCCGTGTTAACGATGACTTCGTTAAGTGCCAGGCAAAGCCCGTCTAAATCTTTCGGATCCAGCATGATCCCGGCATCCCCTATCACTTCAGGCAAGGAAGAGGTGTTGGAGGTGATGACCGGTGTGCCGCATTGCATAGCCTCCAAGGGCGGCAGGCCGAAGCCCTCGTAAACCGACATATAAGCGAAAACCGACGCACCGCTGTATAGCGGGGCCAGTTCCCCGTCCGGAACATAGCCCGTTGTAATAATACGTGACGCCACCAATGGGTCGGAGGTGATTTCGTAAAAGATGCGATCAAAATCCCAGCCCCTGGTTCCGACCAGAACCAATCGCCAGTCCTCGGCAGGATTCTCACGCACCAGGCGCGCAAACGCACGAACAACATGATCGATGTTCTTACGAGGTTCCAGAGTACACAAACTCAGAATGTACGGGGCCGGCCCCAGTCCATATTTGGCTCGAACCGTACGAATTCGGTCTGCGTCCGGGCATGGATGAAACAGGCGGGGGTCAGCAGCCAGATGCGTTACGTGTGTTCGTTCAGGGCCAATCCCGATCAGACGACACAAATCTTGATTCGTCGCAAAGGAAATTGAAATGAGCTGGTCGGAAGGCTTCAACAAGCTAAAAGACAAGCGCTGCATCTGTGTATTGGCAGCCGGCATATGCTCGGGAAACAGCAACGGAATCAGGTCATATATTGTAAGAATACGGGTGGAGGTTTGGATCTCCCGCGGCAGCGGATGAAAGGGTGAGTGAAAGATATCGACCGAGGGAAAATGCGCCGGAAAGAAAGGCACATGCTGGAACCCGGGATGGTGGTCGAGATAATGCCGACAAGCACGGATCGTATCCGGGGCCCGCTGAGTAAGCCCCTGGGTCGCACAGAACGACAGTTCGATCTCCGGTGACCGCGCTAACCCTTCGGCGACATGTTCGACGACTCGGTAAATACCCGTTCGCCCCGTCGCATGGAAAGACCCAATGCCTAAAACTGAAATGTCGTACAGAACCCGAATGGACATCGTTACGACTTTCCTTTGTGGACTGCGTCAAATGAATGCATGCCGTTCTTCATTCCCGGCGAACCCAATTGAAATCGGATAAAACAACGGATAACCGTCGCTTGTCATCGTTGAGCCCAACTGCCTTTGGAACGAACCCGGATTCGCTTCGAAGGTTGAGGACTGAACCCATCGTGGACCGGCTCAGCGCCAGTAAAACGTCATGCGTTTGGCCGGAGCTATGGAATCGATAGCTGCCGATCTTCTGGCTCCGTGTGCTGATATGAACTTCAAACGGAAAATGGTCGTAGTAGCGATGATCGGAGCACATGATATTGAACGAAATTTGGTTGCCGTCTTGGAAAACAGATGCAGGAAGCGAAATCGAACCGAGGGTGGACATCCATCGGCGTCCATCCGGCTCCAAATGGTAGAAACCCTCCAGAATGACTCCGTCCGCTAAGGTTTCTTCCAGCCGCAAGACGTGATCTTCGAACTGGGTATAGCGCAGATCATTGTGCATGACCGTGGCGCCCGGGCAAAATTTTAATGTATATCCGGCCTGTTGCAGCCGTCTTGAGAAATCGAGGTCTTCGTTCTGATAGAAGCCGAGGTCGCCATTCCACCTTATCGATCTAGCGACATCCGCCTTAATGATGCACAGCCCTCCGGTCACGTAGACATGGGGGTCCTCATGGCCATAATCCAACAACCGATGCCCCTGGGGACCATCCAAGGTAGCCCAATCCCAGAACCGAGTGCCGTCCGGGTTCAACAGACGAACATTCACGACATCAAAATCCTTGCCGAATTGACATAGACCCTTGTAGAAATCTTCCAAAAAAACCAAATCGTCGTCGGCGACCACCAGGATATCGTACCGAGCCTGGCTGCAGAGATAATTCCGCATTTCTCCGAGGCGGCCGCAGCTAGCGGCATCGGCCATGGGATGGAAGCTGAACCCGTCAACCGGCATCCCAAGAGGCAGCTGACCGGCAATCAAGATTTCATAGTCGGGGATATTCAAGCTGCGGATACTGTCGATTTCTTTTTGAAGCTT
>JALOPB010000417.1 GCA_025454115.1 Desulfobacterales bacterium
TGCTGGGCGCCGCTCTCGTCATCCTGACCCGCTCGGCGGTCGATGCCACGGCGGCGACCGGCATCCTCTGCTCCTTCGGCGCTCTTTTAGCGATGACCGGCGCCACCCTTTACGAGAAGCGCTTCGGGATCGCCCAGCACCCGGTGTGCTCGAACCTGATTCAATACGGCGTCGGCTTCGCCGCTGTTCTGCCGCTGGCCTGGGCCTTGGAGGGCATGGCGGTTTCTTGGACCGGCCCGATGGTCGCAGCCCTGCTCTACCTTGCCGTGGGAAATTCGCTGGTGTCGGTGACGCTCCTGCTCGCCATGATCCGGCGCGGGGAGGCCTCGCGGGTGTCGGCGCTCTTTTTCCTCATCCCGCCGACCGCCGCTCTCATCGCCTGGTTTGTGATCGAAGAGACCATGCCGCCGCTCGCCTGGCTGGGCATGGGGCTTGCCGCAGCCGGGGTTGCGCTCGCCGGCCGATCCGCGAGGCGACAACCATGAGGAGTTCGTCCAATGGAGATCCGGCCATTTGCGCGTCCGGATGAAGAAGCCGTAATCGACCTGTGGCGGCGCTGCGGCCTGCTGCGGCCCTGGAACGACCCGCAGAGGGACATCGCCCGCAAGCAGGGCTTTCAGCCGGAGTGGTTTCTGGTCGGAGTCTCAGATGGAGCGATTGTTGCGACGGTCATGGCGGGCTATGACGGCCACCGCGGCTGGCTCAACTATCTCGCGGTCGACCCGCAAAAGCGGCGCAAGGGGTACGGGCGGGCAATCATGGCGGAGGCCGAACGCCTGCTCCGTGCAGTCGGCTGCCCGAAGATCAATCTCCAGATCCGGCGCGACAATCTGAATGCGATCCGCTTCTACGAGCGGATCGGCTTCGCCGAAGACGCTGTCGTGAGCTACGGCAAGCGGCTGATCCGGGATGATTGAATGGAAACGCCCCTTTATATAGGCGCGACCCGGTTTCGCTCGCTTCCCTTGACAGCCGGCGGAAAAGACTGGCAGATAGCGTTCAAGTTTCATGGCCGGGTGGGCAGCGACCGGCACATCACCAACTGCTGCCGGTCAAATGCAGCATTTGAGGGGGGGAATACAGCCAAGCCCCCCGGATCGGAGGCCCCATGTACCTGCCGGACATCTACAAAGTGTTTTCGGAAAGGTTCCCCGCCGTTTTCAAGGACTACCAACAATTGGGCCATTCCACCCGCCAGGCCGGCCCACTCGACGAAAAGACCCAGGACCTGGTCAAGCTCGGAATCGCCGTCGGCGCCAATTCCCAGGGCGCCGTCATGTCCCACACCCGCAAGTGCCTGGCGGCCGGCGCCTCGCCCGAGGAGATCGTCCACGTCGTCCTGCTCGCTTTGACGACGACCGGGTTCCCGAACATGATCGCCGCCCTGCGGTGGGTGGATACCGTCCTGGCGAGCCCCAAGGCGTAAGCACCCCCTGCTGACTCAAGCCCATCGGAACGGCCGGCCGCCGCCCGGTGATCTGTTTCCGGGTGACTGCCGGCTATCGGATGGCGACGATCGTCAACTCCACCTCGCCCGCCGGCCGTCTCCACACCACGCTATCCCCCACCCGTGCCCCGGCGACGGCCCGCGCCAAGGGGGAGACCCAGCTCACCTTGCCCTCGGCCGCCTCGGCCTCGTCCTCATCCGGTTCTTTAACAAAGGCGCGGCTCATAACGAATCATGGCCCATGGAGGCGCAGTCCGCCCGATCTTCCCGACCGTTCTCGCCGCCTCTACTCATAGGCGTTTTGGCCGTTGCCCTGGAGCCAGGGCGACCCGGTAGAGATGGACACCACCCGGGTCTCCGGGTCGACGTGGATACCGGCGCCCATGCTGGAATACCATACCCCGATGGGTTCGCCCCGGGGATCCAGGATCACCGCACCCGTAGTTATCGAACCCGGTACCGGGAAGCTCGCGACGAGACCGACCACTTTCCGGAACAACTCGGAGCCCGGCTCCACTTCGGTCCACAGGACGCCCCCGAACTGGTAGCCGCGTTCCAAGCCGACCACCGCATACGGGCTGTTCTCCAGGAAGAGAAACCAGTAGCGGTAGTCCGGGGAGACCTGCAAGGTCTCGAACCTCCGGCCGACCTCAGCGCTGTTGCGCAGCCGGCCGATATCGGCGGTTCCGCAGGCGGCGATCAGGAGCACCATAACCGCCGCGGCCGCAAGGCGGATTTTGAAACGTTGTGCCGTCATACCCCTACTCCAGGCTTAAGAGGAATTTCGTTGATTTCAGAGTGAGACCCTTGCCGGGCAGGATCATCAGGGTCGAAGTGCCGTGGGCCAGAACTTCGCGGTCGGAATCCATCACGTAGGCCTCGGCGTAGCAGAGAGTGTTTCCGGATCGGATCGCGCGTCCTTCCGCCCGCAGCAGGCCGTTGGCGACCGGCTTCAGGTAGTTGAGTTTCAAATCGACATTCACCAGCCCGGCATCTTCGGGCTGGCGCAAATAGACCGACCAGAAGGTGGCCGTATCGATCAGGGTGGCCAACACCCCTCCGTGCAGGATCCCATAGGCCTGCAAATGGTAAGGCGCCGTTTTCAGCTCCAGCACGGCCCGGTCGAAAGCGATTGAAACCAACCGCATCGACATGTGGGCCGGAAAGGGGCTGGTGTTGACGAGTTCGGTCAATTCCCGAATGTGGTCAGGATTGGGCTGCGGCATGGGCGTACCTTCCGGGCGGGGATGCGGGGTTCATCTTCACCCCGCGGTAAACGCCTCCCGGTTGTTCAGAAAATCCCGGTAGACTCGGAAATAGTCGGTCTCCTCGTAGGTGCATCGTTGCACCGGCGCCCC
>JALOPB010000418.1 GCA_025454115.1 Desulfobacterales bacterium
GCCGTTGTCGCCGTTGATGTAGATGACGAGCGTGTTGTCCAGTCTCCCGAGGTCCTGGAAGGCCTGGATCACCCGGCCGATCTCGTGGTCGCTGTAGGCGGCGTAGGCCGCGAAAACCTCGACCTGCCGGATGAAGAGCTTCTTCGCCTCCGGGGTGAGCTCGTCCCAGGGCTTCAGGACGTCCTTGGGCCACGGCGCCAGCCTGGCGTCCTTGGGGACCACGCCTATCCGCTTCTGGTTCTCGAAAATGCGCTCGCGCAGCTTCTCGTAGCCGTCGTCGAAGAGGTGCATGGCGCCGATCTTGTCCACCCACTCCTTGGTCGGGTGGTGCGGCGCGTGGGTGGCGCCGGGCGCGTACTTGATGAAGATGGGCTTCGAGGGGTCGGTCTGGTGGATGCGCGTCATGTAGTCGATGGCGTCGTCGGCCATCGCGGTGATGAGGTTCCAGGTGCCGGGCGCCTTGCCCTCGAACGGGAAGATCTGGGTTGTGTTGCGGAACAGGTTCGGCTGCCACTGGTTGGCGTCGCCGCCGACGAAACCGTAGAAGTACTCGAAGCCCATGCCGATCGGCCACTGGTCGAACGGCCCGACCTGGCTCGCGGCGAAGGCCGGCGTGTTGTGGTCCTTGCCGAACCACGAGGTCGCGTACCCATTGTCGAGCAGGATGCGGCCGATGGTCGCCTTGTCCTTGCCGATGATGCTGTTGTAGCCGGGGAAGCCCGTCGACATCTCCGAGATGTTGCCGAAGCCGACCGAGTGGTGGTTGCGGCCGGTGATGAGTGCCGCCCGCGTGGGCGAGCATAGCGCCGTCGAAAACACCCGGTTGTAGCGCAGGCCCTCCTGCGCGAGCCGGTCCATGGCGGGCGTCGGAATGACGCCCCCGAAGGTGCTCGGCACGCCGAAGCCGGCATCGTCGGTGATGATGAGCAGCACGTTGGGCGCGGCCTTCGGCGGCACCACGCGCGGCGGCCACCAGTATTTGGACTGCAGCGCGTCGTCCTTGATCACGCCGCCGAACTTTGGATCGGGCGGGGGAAGCTGCTTGTTGCTGACCGTGGTAGTGGCGCTGGGCGAGCCTGGTGTGCCGGTGACCTTTTGGGCCAATGCCGGCAAGGCGGTGAATACGACGGCGATCAGAATGACAGCGGTCGCCACTCCCATAAATTGGTTTTGTCGTTTCATTTCGTCCTCCTTCTTTTCTGTTATTTTAAAGGTGCAGTTTCGGCACGCTATTTTTATCCTTGAAAATCATAACTTGACATAACGATTTTCAAGAATTAATTAGCTTATATGCTTCCAAGAACCCGAGCACTAAATCGCATTTCCAATGCCTTCAGAATCCATCCTGTCGCCGCCCTCTTGGGTCCAAGACAATGTGGCAAGACCACTCTTGCCAGGGTGATGGCAGAGGGCGAAACTTATTTCGACCTGGAGAACCCTGTTGATCTTCGAAGATTGTCTGCTCCCTTGAGGGTGCTCGAGGGTCTCTCCGGTTTGGTAGTTATCGATGAAATTCAGCGCCGCCCGGACCTGTTTGAACTGCTTAGAGTACTGGTGGATAGGCCAAAAAATCCCGCCAGATTCCTTATCCTTGGTTCTGCATCCCCGCATTTGGTGAAAGGTATATCGGAATCTCTCGCCGGCCGCGTCGGATTTGTCGACCTCTTTGGGTTCAACATCGAAGAGGTGGGTGAAAATCATTCAACCAACCTATGGGTTCGCGGCGGTTTTCCAAGGTCCTTTTTAGCGATCGACGACGCTGCGAGCATCGTCTGGCGCGATGACTTTATCCGAGCATTTCTCGAACGAGATATTCCGCAGCTTGGAATTTCGATTCCCTCCGAGACCCTGAGACGTTTCTGGACGATGGTCGCTCATTACCACGGTCAAGTCTGGAATGCCGCCCAGCTTGCCAGGTCTCTCGGCACCTCCGAAAACACGGCTCGGCGTTACCTTGACATTCTTTCTGGTGCCTATATGATCCGAATCCTTACTCCCTGGTTTGAGAATATCCGCAAGCGGCAGGTCAAGGCACCCAAGGTCTACCTTCGGGACAGTGGCGTTTTGCACGCCCTGCTCCAACTGAGAAGTCTCTCGGACGTGCAGTCGCATCCGAAACTCGGCGCTTCCTGGGAAGGCTTTGCCTTGGAACAGGTGATCGGTGCGCTGGAAAGCCGCGACCGGTACTTCTGGGCTACCCAGGCCGGCGCCGAACTTGATCTCATGGTGCGGATCCAAAGCAGACGGTACGGTTTTGAGTTCAAATACGCCGATGCACCCGGTACAACCCGCTCGATGCACATTGCCGTTCGAGACTTGTCTTTGGAACATCTCTGGATAATTTATCCGGGTCATCAGGAATACTCCCTTGATGACAAGATCTCAGTTTTTCCTCTCGACTCCATTCCGCGCCTTGCTGCTACGCTAAGGGATTAAAAGCGAGTTCTATCCTGGCATGTGCGGGATCGCCATGACCTCCGGCGGCGTCCAGGTGCCATCGATGATTGCATCCTTACTTCAATTGGTCGATCCAAGTCGGCTTGGCGAACCACTTCTCGCCCAGGTCTTTCATGTGTCCGGCTTTCTCGATGCCGTTCAGAAAATTCTGCAGCCAGTTGACCAGCTGCGGATCCCCTTTTGGCACCGCAATCCCGATGGGCTCATAGGTGATGGGGGCCTTCACCGGGACCAGGCCGGAGCCCTGGCGGCGATAAGCCGCCACGACGCAGATGGGAAAATCCGCCAGCATGCCGTCGGCTTTGCCGTCGACCACCATCTGGGCGCCTTCGTTCTCGGAACCAACGGTTATCAGTTTGGCCAGGGGGGCACCCCTGCGTACAACGGCTTCGCTGGTGGAGCCCTTCAAGGCCACGAACGTGTAATTGATGTTGTTGAGATCCTCCATTTTCATGGCGTCGCCGAGAGCGCTCCGCTTGGTCAGCAGCCCCTTGCCGGAGGTGAAATACGGGCCCACGAAGGCCACCTTCATGTTGCGGTCCGGCGTCATGGTCATGTTCGATATGATCATGTCGATGCTGCCGGCTTCAAGGGCTGGCAGCAGCTGCGCAAACGCCATTTTCTGGATGTTCAGCTTGACGCCCATGGCCTCCGCCATCAAGGCCGCCAGGTCGACGTCGAGGCCGATGATCTTGTCCTCTTTGGTCGCCATGTTCAGCGGCGGCATGTCGCCGGACATGCCGACTTTAAGTTCCCCGCGCGTCAGGATCCGGTCCAGGACCGGGGATGAGCTGGGGGTGGGCGCCGGGTTCATTTCGGCGCAGCCGTATAAAAGGACGGCAATCGCGGCCAGGGCGCAGATCAGTTTTAGCTTTTTCATTCTGAATCTCCTTTTACTCCAACCCTTCCAGACTCTGCTGAACGATCTGGATGTATTGCTGTTGTTGCTGTGGCGTGAGCACTTGGAAGATCTGGTTGCGCAGCTCGAGCCGGTTCACCATGCGCTGGGCCGCTATCGAAGAAATCTGCTGGGACACCTGCTGCGCCTGGAACTGATTGAAAGGTGCGGTGGTGATCACCTGGCGTATGGCGGCACGGTGTTGCAGCGCCACGTCTACGGCCGTCGGCAGGTTCGCCTGCTTCTGGGCGAACTGGTGGAAGAACCAGCGGACCTGGTCGATCTGGCCCTGGTTGAGGTTCAGTTCAAAAATCAAGGCGCCGAGCGTGTCCTGCGCTTTGGCGCCTGCCGGGGCGAGGATGAGAATTCCAATCAAAACCAATCCGATGCAGCGCATCATTTCACACCTCCAATCAATTTTTGAAGAGGTCCTACCGCCTCTGGGCTTTCCAGGTGCCGTGGTCGAAGGGCGGATCATTGATTTTGTATGTGCCTGACAAAAACCTGCCGTCCGCCGAAAGCTCACCGGTAAGGGTTCCATCTATGCCTCCGATAAGAGACCCTTCGATTTTTCCGTTTGCCAGCTGGCCGGTGAAATTGGCCGGGAATTGGGCGCCCTCCATAAAAGAACCTGTGAAAACCTTTGTGCCGCCGGGAGTCTGGTACAATTTGAACTCGATGGTGCCCCAGTCGAATTTGCCGCTGAATGAGCCTTCATATACGCCCAGCAGGGTAGACCCCTTGGGAAT
>JALOPB010000419.1 GCA_025454115.1 Desulfobacterales bacterium
GCTATCGCTATCGCCTCCCCCTCGCAGCTTGAACGAATGCGGAAAAAAGCTTGCGGGAAAAGGGATCGTTACGCCAGGTCCCCTCGGGATGCCACTGAACGCCCACCATGAAGCGTTTTCCAGGCAGCTCAACCGCTTCGACGATCCCATCTTTTGCCCGCGCAGTGACGACCAGATCCGGGGCGAGGTCCTTGAGGGACTGGTGATGCTTGCCGTTAACCCAGATCTCGTGTTTTCCGATGATCTGGCGCAGCCGGCTGCCAGCCTTGATTCGGACCGTGTGGGTGTTGACGGCCTTGTCCGTTTTGGGGGTGTGGCAGATGCCTTCCGGCACCTGGGCGGCGATGTCCTGGTAGAGCGTTCCGCCCAGGGTAACGTTCAGCACCTGGATCCCGCGGCAGATGCCCAATAGCGGCAGGTCCTGTTCGACGGCCAGACCGGCGGCCAGAAGCTCCATCCGGTCGAGGACTTCGTCCACTTCTCCCAGGCCGGCGAGCGGCTCTTCGCCGTAGCGGCGGGGGTGGATATCGGGCCCCCCACTCAGAATGAGCCCCTGGACAGAAGCCAGAATGGACTCCAGGCTTTTGCGGTCTTGGGCTGCCGGGAGGATGACCGGCGCGCCGCCCGCATTCAGGATCGCCTGGCTGTATTCGGAAAGCGTATAGTCCATGAAGTCGCCCAGGGAGTAGAGCCCCCATGCCCCTCCGGTGAAGCGCGAACAGGTGATGCCGATCAGGGGAGGGTTGCTTTTCCGCTCTTGTCGTTTTCTCATTCTTCAAACGTCCCCTTGACGGTAATTTTCCCCCGACCAACCATCAGGCGACCCTTGGCCAGAACGGAATCGATAGTAAGATCCCGGTTCAGGATCAGCAGGTCCGCATCCTTGCCGGTTTGCAGGCTGCCCTTGCTTGCTGCCAGCCCGGCCCGTTGGGCGGGGTTGCAGGTCACGACTTTCAGGCTGTCCTCGATCGAGAGCCCGGCCTTCACCAGCTGCCGCCAATCGTCGAACAAGCACTTGATATCGCCGACGCCGAGCTTCACCACGTTACCCTTGGCATCGAAGATCGGCATGGACCCGTTGGAATCGGAGCTGAGAGTGATCCTGTCGATCGGAATGCCCGCTTCCAAGGCCATTTGGACCGCCTCGACGCTGGTCGGGTGAAAGTGCAGGTCTATGCCGCTGGCCGTGATGTCGATGTTGCCGCCCATCCGGGCGAACTCGATGGCATGCTCCATGAGCGCGCGCGTGCGGTTCAGGTGGGTCGGCAGAAACTGACCGATGGGGATTTCGGTTTCCTTCACCACGCGGATGATGGGATCGAGCCGCCGGGCCCCGTCGCCCATGTGCAGGTGCACCAGGCCGGCCTTGCCGCCGAGCATGCCGCCCACCCGCGCATCGGCGGCAATGCGGCAGAGCTCTTCGAAGCTCGGCTGTGAGGAGCGATGGTCGGACACGGCCACCTCCCCCACTCCCACGACCTTGGGAATGAGCGCAATGTCTTTTCTCAGGCTGCCGGTAATGGTGGCGGGCGGCAGCTGGTAGGAGCCGCTGTAGATGTAGGCGGAGATCCCTTCCTGCTCGAGCTGCATGGCCTTGGCGAGCAGCGTTTCGGGCCGGCGCGAGACGTCGTCGGTGCCCAGGAGCCCCAGCACGGTGGTGACACCGGCGCGGGTGATCTTCGAAAGCATGATCTCCGGGGTGCGCGACCAGGGTCCGGCCTCGCCGCCGCCGCCCAAAAGGTGCACGTGCAGATCCACGAACCCCGGGACGATGGTCTTGCCCGCAGCACGGATGACGCGGGCTTTGAATTCGGCCGGGAGCTCGACCTTCTCGGCGATGCGCGCGATGACCCGCCCCGCGATCAGGATGTCCCGGCGGCCCAGCTTCTCGGGCGCGTACACAGTCCCGCCGGTGACGAGGGTGAACATGGGTAGTTCGCGATGGTCGGTTGGAAGCATGGATGAATCCTTAGATAAAGGGTTCTATGGGCCAAAGGGTCCAGGGTTCAAGGGGAGGAATGCTATCATTTCTATTTCTCACTTGACCCCTGGAACCCTCGAACCCTCTTCAGTACAAATGGCACGCCACCCATCGGTCGTCCGCGAGGCGCTGGAAGACGGGCTCCTCCTCTCTGCACCGGGGCATGGCAAAACGGCAGCGGGTGTGGAACCGGCACCCGGACGGCGGGTTCACCGGGCTGGGGACGTCCCCTTCCAGAATCACGTCCTCCTTTCTCTGACGGGGGTCGAGCGATGGCACGGCGGCCAGCAAGGCCTGGGTATAGGGATGCGCCGGTTTGGCGAACAAGGTGCGTTTGGCGGCCATCTCCACCACTTTGCCCAGGTACATCACAGCGACTCGGTCGCTGATATGGCGAATAACCCCAATATTGTGGGAGATGAACAGGTAGGTCAGCCCGAAGCGGCGCTGGAGGTCCTTCATCAGATTGAGGATCTGGGCCTGCACCGACACATCCAGCGCCGAGGTGGGCTCGTCGGCCACGACCAGCTTCGGCTGGGTCGCCAAGGCCCGGGCGATGCCGATGCGCTGGCGTTGCCCGCCGGAGAACTCATGCGGATAGCGTCCCAGCTGCTCGCGGCGCAGGCCCACGGTGGCCAGCAGTTCGGCGACTTTTTCATCGCGATCCGTGTGATGGATGAGTCCGTGGATCTCCATGGGCCGGCCGACGATCTCGCTGACGGTCATGCGCGGGTTCAGGGAGGCGAAGGGGTCCTGGAATATGATTTGGAAAAACCGGCGCAGCGGTTGCAGTGCCTGGCGGTCGAGCGCCCGGCGCAGCGGTTGCAGTGCCTGGCGGTCGAGCGCTGTGAGCTCCTTGTCATCAAAACGGATGTTACCCTCCGTGGGATCGATCAACCTCAATATCAAGCGGCCGACGGTGGTCTTGCCGCAGCCAGACTCCCCCACCAGCCCGAGGGTCTCGCCCCGGCCGATGGAGAAATCGACCCCGTCCACCGCCCTCACGAAGACTTTCTCCTGGGAAAGCCCGCGCGTCACGGCGAAGTGCTTTTTGAGACGGCTCACTTCCAGCAGTGGCGCGCTCACGTCGCGGCCCTCCTGGGGAAAAGATGGCAGGCGGCGAAGTGGTCGGGGGCGACTTCCGCCATCTCCGGCCGCACCCGGTTGCAGGGTTCGAAGCGCCGTTCGCAGCGCGGGTGGAACTTGCAGCCTTCCGGCAGCCGGCTCAAGTCCGGCACGGTTCCGGGAATCACCGCCAGGGAGCTTTTTTCGTCGTCGATCAACGGGATGGCGCCCCACAGCCCTTGGGTGTAAGGGTGCCGGGGGGTTTGAAAGATGTCCGCAACCCCCGCCTGCTCGACGATGGAGCCGGCATACATGACCGCCACCCGGTCGCACATCTGCGCCACCACCCCCAGGTCATGGGTGATGAGCAGAATGGAGGTCCCCATCTCCCGCCGCATCTCCTTGAGCAGCCGCAGGATTTGAGCCTGGATGGTGACGTCCAGCGCCGTGGTGGGTTCGTCCGCGATGAGCAGGGCCGGCCGGCAGGAGAGTTCCATGGCGATCATGACCCGCTGGCGCATGCCGCCCGAGAGCTGGTGGGGGTATTGGCCGGCCACCTTGCGCGCATCCGGAATGCGCACCCGCTCCAGC
>JALOPB010000420.1 GCA_025454115.1 Desulfobacterales bacterium
GGCCGACCGGTTCGAGGAGCTGCACCGCTCGGTGGAGGAGCGCATCGCCGAGGCGCGCGCCCGCATCGAAGAGGAAAAGAGCATCCTGTCCGTGGTGCTGGCCGAGCTTCCCGAGGGGGTTCTGGTATGCACGCCGGAAGGACGCGTGATCCTCTACAACGAACGCGCGCGGCACCTGCTCGAGTCTTCGGGCGATGTGCCGGCCGGCCGGCACAAGGCCCAGACCGGGGAGTTCGTCGGGCTGGGCCGGTCGGTTTTCAGCGCCATCGACAAACCCCTCATCGCATACGCAATGGATGAAATCACCGCCAAGCTGCGGCGCGCCGGACAAGACTTGACCTCGTCTTTCACGATCGCCAGCCGCAGCGGCCGCCTGCTGCAGGTCGCCGTGGTTCCGATCCTAAGCGCGCTTCGTGAAATCAGCGGCTTCGTCCTGATTCTCACCGATGCCACGGAACACATGGAGGGCTTCCGGAGGGCGGATTCCCTGCTGCAGGCTTACATCATCGGCGTGCGACGAGCGCTAGCCAACATTCGGGCGGCCGCGGAGCTGATCCTCGGTTTCCCTGACCTGGAGCCCTCCAAGAGCAACGAATTCCACCGCATCATTCAACGCGAGGCCCTGGCTGCCGGAGAGGCGACCGACCGGGTGGAGGCCGAGTACGCCGCCTCCACCCGCCCGCCCGGGCCGCTGGCGCGCATGCGCGCGCGGGACTTCCTGGATGCGGTCCGAAGAAAGGCCGGAGACCGGCTGGGCGTCGTCCTGGAGATGGAGCCGACGGAAGATCTGCTGTGGATCCGCGTGGACAGCTACTCCATGGCACTGGCACTGGTTTTTCTCCTCGAGCGCATCGGCACGGAGCTCGGCCATTCGGTTGCGAGATGCCGGCTGGAGGCGAAAGACCGGTTCGTGGGGATGGATTTCATCTGGTCCGGAGCGCCGCTGCGTCTGGAAGTCCTTCGCCGCTGGGAGCTGCAGCCGGTGTCCGTGGCCGGCGAAGGGCTGCGCTCCACTCTAAAGGACATCCTCGCCCGGCACCGCGCCGAGCTGTGGTCGCAAGCCTGCGAGAACCCCTCGGAGGCATGCGTGCGCATCCTGCTGGAGGCCGCCGAACCCGCCGCTCCGGTCTATCCCCGGCGGCAGACGGTGCTGGCTACCGCGCGCCCGGTCCAGCCGGGTCAGGCGCCCGAGCTGGATGATCGGCTGCTGGCGGAGCTGGCCTATACGGTGTTCGACACCGAGACCACGGGGCTGGACATCCGCGAGGGCGACGAGATGGTCGCCATCGGCGCCGTGCGCATCGTCAACGGCCGGCTGCTCGAATCGGAAAACTTTGAACAGCTGGTGAAGCCCGAGTGCATCCTGCGCCACGATTCGATCCGCATTCACGGCATTCAGCCCGAAATGCTCGAAGGGCAGCCGGACGTTCGCCAGGCGCTGCACGAGCGCTTTGCCGAAGGCACCATTCTGGTGGCCCACAATGCCGCCTTCGACATGCGCCTGCTGCAGCTCCAGGAAAAACGCACCGGCATCCGGTTCGGAAACCCCGTGCTCGACACCATGCTGCTCTCCGCCGTCCTGCATCCGGCGCAGCGCAAACACGACATCGAGTCGATCGCCGAACGCCTGGGCATCACCATCATGGGGCGCCACACGGCGCTGGGCGATGCGATCGCCGGCGGAGGTTTACTTGAAGCTGCTGCCCCTGCTGGCGGAGATGGGGATTCGGACGCTCAAACAGGCGCGCGAGGCATCGCAGAAGACGTACTTTGCGAGGCTGAAGAGGGTGTTTCAAACCACTCAGAGCCTGCACAAGGGCTACTAACTATGCCGAAGTCTAAATCCGAAATTCGAAGGCCGAAATTCGACACAAATCCGAATACCAAATGATCAAAATTCTAAACGGGTTTCGGTCATTTGAGAATTTGAATTTTGAAATTGTTTCGGATTTCGAATTTCGCGCTTCGAATTTTAACGCTCCGTTGGATATAATAGGCCAACGCCACTATGCAGGATAGGCCTTGGTCGTGCAGGACCCGCTATTCCTCCGGCGCCTGAAACGTCAACGGCAGCGTGAAGGCGAACGTTGAGCCGCTGCCGGGTTCGCTTTCGGCCCAGATCCGGCCGCCGTGGTATTCGACGATCCGGCGGGTGATGGCCAATCCCAGGCCGCTTCCGGACCCTGCCGGAATTCTTCGAAAATGATCTTGAGGTCTTCGGGGTGGATGCCCGGGCCGTTGTCGTTCACCTCGACCTGGAGGTGATACGGATGAAAGATCAGCCGGAATCCGATTCGTCCGCCGGAGCTGTCGCAGAATTTAACCGCGTTGGAGAGCAGGTTCAACACCACCTGCACCAGGCGGTCCCTGTCCCCCTGGACTACGGCGGTCTGGTGCGGCAGGTCGAGACTTAGATCGACGTGCTTCTCTTCCATCAAGGGGCGGACGGCCGTGAGGGCTTCCTGGCAGATCTCGCGCAGGTCCACGGGCTGCATCTGCCAGGCCATCTTGCCGGTCTCCAGCCTCTGGAAGTCCAGGACCTGGTTGATGAGGCGGGTGAGGCGTTCGCTTTCCTTGATGACGATACCGGTCATGTGCCGGTGCTGGTCCTCGGGCAGCTGAGGATTGGCGTGCAGGATTTCCGAGATGGAGCGCACGGCGGTGAGCGGCGTGCGCAGTTCGTGGGTGACCGTGGCAATGAATTCGTTTTTGATGCGATCGAGCTCCTGCAGGCGTTCGTTGGCGGATTTGAGCTCGGCGGTGGCCTTTTCCAGCTCGCGGCTGTAGGCGATCACCCGGCGGGTCTCATCGAGAATGTTCATGACCTCGTCCAGGCCGAGCGGCTCTTCCTTGACGACGGAGGCGATCAGCACCCGGGCCGATGCCGAACCGATGGCGCCGGCGAGAAGCTTCTCGGAGTAGATCACCAGGCCCGGATCCGCCGAGGACAGAGGGCCCCAGCGTATTTTGTGGCGGGTGGCGTAGACGCCCAGCGCCTCGCCGGCGCGCTCCGGCCCAAGGATGCGATCGAGCAGGGAGCGCAGGTCCGTCACCAGTGCCGTGCCTCGCCAGAAGGATGGGTCCTCCGCTTCGCTCGGGTAGGTGAATACATCCACGAACAAGGCCGCCTGGGTGTGCTCCAGAGGGCTCTGCCGGCTGAACAGAGAGACCCCCACGTACAAACCGGAGTTGGCCAGCAGACTCCAGAACACGGCGTGGGCGATGGGATCGAGACCGGTCAATCCGAAGAGTTCATGGGGCTTGAGCAGGGCCAGGCCGAGGGGGCCGTCGGACACCAACCCTTGATCCAGAAGACCCACGCCTTCCAAGGAGGGCAGCACCAGCGTGTACGCCCAGACCAAAAATCCGGCCAACAGCCCGCTTATGGCGCCTGACCGCGTGGCACGTTTCCAGAAAATTCCGCCGACGATGGCCGGCGTGAACTGCGCCACCGCTGCAAATGAAATCAGCCCGATGGAAACGAGGGAATAGGCCTCGCCGATGAAGTGAAAATAGACATATGCCAGGAGAAGCACCAGCAGGATCGCGCCGCGGCGGACCGCCAGCACGACGGTGCTGAGATCCTTGCGCTGGGCGACGCCGCCGAACGGCAGCCGCAGAAGCACCGGCATGACCAGATCGTTGCAGATCATGGTCGAGAGCGCGACGGTTTCGACGATCACCATGCCGGTGGCCGCGGACATTCCGCCGATGAAGACGAGCATCGATAGGCCTTGCTGCTGTTGGACCATGGGCAGGGTCAGCACGAAGGTGTCGGCGTCGACCCCGCTGACAAACCGCATCACGCCGCCGAAGGCGATGGGCAACACGAAAATATTGATCACCAGCAAATAGAGCGGAAACAGCCAGACCGCTTGTTTCAAGTGATCTTCATTGACATTCTCCACCACGGTGACCTGGAACTGCCGGGGCAAGAAGAGGACCGCCGTCATCGACAGCACCACATGCAACGCCCAGCTGAAGTAGTCGCCGGTGCGGGCACCCAGCGTGAACGCCTGCCTGAGCGCCGGCAGGTCCTGTGCCTGGGTGAACAGATCGCCGAATCCCCGGTAAATCCCGAAGGTGACAAACAGGCCAACCGCCAGGAAGGCGACCAGTTTGACCAGGGACTCGAAAGCAACGGCCGCCACTAAACCTTCGTGGCGTTCGGTGGCGTCCAGATGGCGAGTGCCGAACAAAATGGCGAAAACCGCCAGCAGCAGCGCCACATAGAAGGCAGTGTCGTGGATCACGGGAATGTCCGGGAAATAGCGGGGCATCACAATCAGGGGATACTGATTGATGATGAGATAGCTCATGGAGACGGCTTTGAGCTGCAGGGCGATATAGGGGATGACGCCCAGCACGGCGATGATGGTGACCATGCTGCCGATGGTCGTGCTCTTGCCGTAGCGCGAGGCGATGAAATCGGCAATCGACGTGATGCGGTGAACCTTGCTGATGCGGATGATTTTTCGGATCATCCAGAGGCCCAGCGCGAAGACCAGGGTCGGTCCGATATAGGTCGGGAGAAACCCGAGTCCGCTGCCGGCGGCCCGTCCCACGCTGCCGTAAAATGTCCATGCCGTGCAATAGACCGCCAGTGACAGGGCATAGATGGTGGCATTGCTGATGAGGCTGCGGCCCTGGGCGGCGCGGCGGTCGGCGAAATATGCAACGGCAAAGAGAAGGCCCACGTACCCGAAGGCGACCAGCAGGATGGGCTCTGTTTTCAACATGGGGCTATCCATCCGTGTCGTGACGCGTCCGGCCGGGACGGGAAACGACCGCCAGCAGGGCGACGATCAGCGTCCAGACGGCAAACACATAGGCGTAGAGCAGCGGGATCCCGCCCCACGAAGCGGGCAGGTTGAAGATGGAAAGGATCGGGTAGTTCAACAGCACCCAGCCCAGAAGGAATATGCCTGCCAG
>JALOPB010000092.1 GCA_025454115.1 Desulfobacterales bacterium
GCGGGCCAGCTTAATCAAGAAGGGAATGGTGTACAGCCCATCTCATGGCGACATGGCCTTTACCGTGCCGCTGTTTGATGAATTCATGCGGCGTGCGATACCTAATTTTGAGCCTTGATCATTCCCCCTCACCCTGAAGGGGATGCTCGACAAGAAGCTGATCGTGGAAGTTGGCGCAGGAGCGACGGATCCAACCCGCCATCACGTGTTGGCCGAACTATGACAAGCTGTGACAGCGAGCTGCGACAGAGCTATGACAAACGCTGTGATATCTTGGGGGCCGACTGCTGGATTTTCTGGGGGTCAATTTAGGGTCAGACGGCTTGGTGTTCCTCTATGCTTTTGTAAATTCCTCGAATTTCAATAGAAGCTCTCGTGCCGATTTGCGCTCCTCAGGGGTTTTAGATGTTTCCATGTAGGGCTGAAGCGTGAATCGTGCTTGCGCATGGACCGAGTCCCACATTTGCTTTGAACTCACCCTATTTTTAAGATCGGTTAGTTCCGCCAAGATCCCGTTCAAGGCCGCTTCGTAGATGCGCAACTCAGTCAACCCAACCACTGCCCAAAAATCGGGGTCCTGCATGACTTTCTTCTGCAGCGATTGCCGCACGGCAGCGAGGTCGGCCGAATCAAAACCAGGCCAATTTTTGTTGGCACCATTCAAAATGAGTTCCGCACTCATTCGGTTCATGGCCGGATAGTGGAGGCTGTCATTCCCATTTTTGCGGGCCAAATTTTCGGCATTGCGGTAGTGCGTGGCCATCATTTCTATTGCGACACGGGCGGCCGCACGCCGGCGGCTTTTCTTCTCCAGCATCGATAGTCTCTTGAACGCAGAGCCGAGAAGGCTTTCACGCTCGATGGTCCTCCCATGGGTGGCGACGACCCCCTGCAGGATCTCGATTGCGGCTTCAATTTCGCTGCGCCCTTCGGCGGTGTCTTTCATTTTCTCGCCGCGACGAGCGCGCAGATTCCCCAATTGTTCACTGGCATGTAAAGATGCGCTGCCATCATCGGCAGAAACGGCATGTTCATACCAGCGAATCGCATCGTCCATATGGTTTACTTCCGCGTGGAGTGCCCCAAAGGCTTCAGCGACATAACCTATCTTCCCCCAGCGGCTCCCATATTTGGCTTCGAGTTGCTCCAAGCGAGCCTTGATTCGGTCCTGCTCAATTTCTTTGAACTTCGACTGCACGGCAAGCGTCTCAAGTTCAATCTCGAGTGCGCGTGGCGATATAATATGCGTTGAATCGGGCATCCGGCGGGCGGCATCGTCGCCCTCTGTTAAATAACGCCAATCCGGATCGCCGTAGCACTGGTATGCGGCCCATGTATTGCTGCCCGGATGGTTCTTCCACGTCGCCTCGCGAGCATGACCGATCGCCTCGACGAATCTCTGACCACGCATTAGTTCTTGGTAAAATCGCTTGGCGAAATCCATGGCAGGCACATCGTTGACAGCCCAGCCGGCAGCCACGACACAACGCACGCCGTTCTGGATCAACTGCTCCGCTACGTTAGCTGCAAACTTTCCCAATGTGCTGGTCGAGCCGAACAGTCGACCCAGGTGGCAACAATTGATAAAGACCAGTTCAGGCACGATACGCATGGCCTTGAATTCGCGAGGTCCGAGGACCGCACCGTTCGACAGAACGACTCCACCTGTGCAGTCATTCAGAAAATCGCCATGCCCGGCGATATGGATAATTCTGTAGGGACGTTCGAGCAATGCGTTTACTATTGCTAACGCATTCTTTTTCAGTTTGGCGTCAGTCCCGAGAGCGGCGGCTACTACCTGAGCCTCTTTGGTAGCTTGCGGGAGGGACGGATATTTGCTCGAATCACACAGCGGTTCGCCAATGACGAGCGCAGACTTCTCGGAACGCGCGCCGACAGGCTGATCCCGGAATTCCGTTGTCCGCAGCTTGCGAAGCAAGCGAGTTCTCACCGCCCATGGCCGGGAATCGTTGGGGGGGCCTGGCCCATAGCGTTGCGTATCAAGCAATTCCCACGGGTAGGCCGCCGAATGTGGATCCAACTGCAGCAAAAGGTCAACGGATCCCGATAAAAAGGGTTCGAGCTCAATCGGCACCAGAAGTTGAAACAAACTGCGACCGATCTGCTCATCGCGGTTGCGGTCATCAGCGGCGGCGCGCACCAGCTCGTCCACAAGCTTGGACTGCGTTGCTTGACCACGGACTTCGGAGCGCGCGCGCCGCGTGTCAAGCGTGAACTCTATCGTAGCATTATCGTCGCTCCCCCGGCGCTGCACGGTGATGAAATCGTATCCGGCGCCCCGATACCCGGACTCAGGCGGCCGGCGCAATTCTCCTTGGCCGGGAACGATGTGAGGCTCTAGATCGAATGCCTCCGGGTAGCTTTCGGCCAGAGAGTGCAGGGCATGCTGAGCCTCAGTTGCGCGATCAAAAAACAATTCGATCAACTGCAGGTGGGTGATAATTGGCCAGTTGACCGATGCCAGACGTTCGTTCGCTTGACGTATGCCTATCGCGATCGCTTGCGCCGCGGCACCCACACTCATTCCGCTGCCACCGCTGCCGATTACGGTGGCGGCCAGTTCGAAGCCGATCGGGCCGCCGGCTCGGCCTTCGCCGATACGCTGACCATATGCCAGCGCGGCCTGCCGCACGGTTTCGCTGAGTTGGGTCGTCCGCAACGCACCTTCCTCGCCGAGTCCGGCGACGATCACAGCCGCTGGCCGGGGAAGTAGAAAGGGATTGTCGGGGTTGTGGCGGGTATTGAGGAACACCTGGTGAGATCCCACCGCGGACGGGTATAAGCCGGCGCGCAGGGATTTGGACATGGCACCATCGAGTAAGCGATCCATGACCTCTTCGCTGCCGGTCACCCTCAGTGACTGATAATGACCCAGCATGAGCGCCGGTCGGACGAACTTTAAATTTCCATTCATCACCGAAACTCTGAGCCGCGGACCGGCTGGCCGGGCCGACGGGGCTGCATGTATGTCACCCGTTTCGAAAACCTCGCGCTCAACAGCGGGTGGCTCCGAGGCGCGTAGCGCGCGAGAGGGCCGGCTCGGTACCAATTCTTCCGGGGCAACCCGGGTGTCACCCGGCGCACGAACTCCGCTCCTGGCCTGTTTCAGGGGATCGAGTTTGGTCGTTTCGCCGTGCATTAATAGCTCCAGGTAGCCCTCAAATGCTTTTTCCGCATCCGCCAGATTCGAGTGGGCTACATCGACCTCCCAGGTGCGGACACCGGGTAGACAAGCGCTCTCATTCGTCACCCGGCCGTCGCCGCCTTCGCGCAGATCCAGGTACTCAACGCCGTCGTCAGTAATCCGGATCGCGGCCGGTGTCGAGCGTGCCTTGCCGACGACCAGCAAGATTTTAGACGCGTCGGCCACGAGGTCTTCCTTCTGAGCATCCAGCCGCCTGCGAAGAGCAACCGCCTGGTCCAGCACCGTCTGGGGAGGAACCCCCCACTTGTAGGGCTCCATCTGCAACTCATCATTGTGCCACCAAGCTTTCTCCGCCCGTCGCTTGAGTACACGCTTCAGGTCTTCATCTGCAAGCTGCTGCCATCCGGCGGTTTTAGCGAGAGCCAGCGACGGATCCAGCAAGGCTGCCTGCAACTGCATAAGCCCGGGCATTCCCGCGACCATTTGACGGGCTTTGTGCTCTTCGAATAGACAGCCTGCCATCGCAACTAGGTTGCCGAATGTGTCATCGCCACTGAGCACCTGCATCGGAGCCCATGAACCGCCGTTCGGGGTGCCGAGCATCAGCACACGTGCGCCCTGGCGCGCCATCATGCGCTTCCAGGTTTCAGGTCGCTCAAGCCTCATGGTGCGCGCTACCATGCCGCCCATGGAGTGGGCGACCATACGCACCGGCTGCTGCGTGGCGTTCCGAGCGGTGAGGGCGGCATCCACCGCATCGGCCAGGCGCCGCGCTTCATCTTCCATGGGGCGCCGCCAGTCAAAACTAAACGGGATCACCTCGTGCGTAACGGCAAGATACTCGATGAAATCGTCATAATACATACCGATCGGCCCATCCGGCCCCACGTGATCCACAAGGGGCGGATCCCATTTCAATGCATCCAGATTGTTGATGAAGCGCCAACTCAGCCACACCCGTTCGCCATCCACTTTCAAATGCGAGCCAAGAATGCCAGGCAGCACGAACACAGCCGGGCGTTCGCTTGCGTTTCCCCCGCGAGAGCGAGCTATTGCGAGCGCGGCGCGCGTACCGCTAGCGTCCTTGCCTGCCCATGACAGCGGGCCGATCGGTCTGAACTCAGCCGGTTGCTCCTGCAAAAGCGCGTTGGTAATGGCGCCTGCGGTCCGCTCGTTGGCGAAGTAGTTCATGTGCGCGACCTTGGCCCCACGGTCAAGCAAAAAACGTGCGGCGCCGTCAGAACGAGGTGTGCCCCCATACATTGAGCGCGTCTGTACCATGAGATCGTTATCTGTCCAAAAGAAGGCATCCGATAATAGCGTCTTTACCCAGGATACGATCGAATCGCCTTGGATGTCCCCGGCAACCACCCGCAGGTCACCGGGTACAGGCTCGGCAGGAGCGTTCAGCCACTTGGCGACCGGGCGGTCGGGCATCATGGCTTCCAAACCAGGCAAATCGGCGGGATCAGTACGCCGGCGCGCAACTTCGGATAGGAATTGAACAAGCTCCGGCATCACCGGAATGCCTGCGAGTTCCATGCTCCACTTCAGTATCGAGATGTACGCATCGAGTCGACGGGAAGCCAGCAGGGTTCCGCGGGCCGGGCAGGCGACGCGCACCACGCGCTCAACGCTGATCTGCTCGGTGAGTGCGGCGAGCTCATGGAGTTCTGCAAGATGCTGCCGATATTCCTCGCCTTTAAAGAGGGCGAAATCTTCCGGACGCAGGCCCTGGCCGCCGCAGATTCGAGCGAGCAGCTCGGCGACAATGCCGCCGCGGGAATGGGTGACCATGTGAAGCCGTGCGCCTTTTCGTAATGCTCTCACCAAGGTTAGCGCGTTAGCGAAAGGGCTCTGGCCGACGGTAGGGTGATCGAGTGCGTACACTCGGCCACCGTAGTGTTGGAACACCTGCCTCACACGCGCTGGATGCAGCGACCATAGCTTGCCAAACGAGCTTGCCGTGTCTAAAAAGGTACCATGAATGAAAACCAAAATCGGACTTCCATCCGGAGACGGCGGCAGGATGTCTATTTTTTTCCCACTGCCCTTCAAGTGCGGCAGTTCGTCTGGCGATAGCGCATAAACACCTGGATCGACCCGACCGTCTAGTTTCTTAGTCGCTGCTGCCGTGAGTATCTTGGCAGCTTTGTCCTGAATCAAGTTCGTGACGATTTCGACCGTATTAATCCATACTTCACCGAGCCAGTCGCCCAAACCGCCGCGCGTCGAAGTCGAGGCACCCACTCCTCTCCAACTCAGTTGCGGGAGCACCGTCACATCGCCTTCTACGGGTAATTTTTCCGCACCGCGGCTCTCGGTTGCGGACGCACCTCCTGTTTGGGCGCGCATCAAGTCGCGAGCGTCTTCCGGATGCAAGTATAGCGTTGGGCCGTTCGCAATATGCAGCAACACGATGTCATCGTTCGGTCGCGCCGCGAGACGAACCGTCTCGCCACCGCCGCGCCGGGCACCGACACGCACTGCGGCCTTGGTGGTTCCTATGGCCTCTGCCGAGACCTGCCCGGGCGGAAGGGCCTGCCCAGGAACAACAAACGTGATCTCCTGCGTTTGACTCACCATGGTTCCCCCCGGATTGGGTTTGAGTACTAGAAGCTCCCCTTTTGTTCCGATGGTAGCGAATGACGTCTACAGAAGTATCGATTTCTTGCAGGCTTGCCTAACTCTTACGAACACTGCTGTTGGAAATGATGCTGATTGGCAACAAAACTCTTAGGAACAGGGCAGGGCATGGGAGCACTTTGTAGAAGGCCGTTGGAGATGCTGCACTATGTACGCAACGTATGTCGGAGAATGAAATCACCCCCAAGCCATTGAATTTTTATAACATGATGATGATAGGCCGTCAAGCGGCGCTAAACGTATAGAATGCTCCGGTCCTGTTATTCATAGGCCCGTTGACTCATAAAAAAAAGAAACCCCCACTATACGCGGTATGGTCATTATGAAAAATACGATAACTAACTGTTTTTTTTATTCAAGGGCGATCTCTTCTTGCTGGAATCATCAAGCGCCTTTCTCAGGGTGTTGGCTAGATCGTGGAACAATACCGGCTTCAAAAGAAAACCCAGTATACCAGCCGAACGGGCTTTCTCTTCATTAATCTGATCGCTGAATCCCGTGCAGAGTATCACCGGCAAACCGGGTCGGATCTCCATGATTTTCTTGGCCAGATTATGTCCGTTCATCTGCGGCATGGTCATGTCCGTAAGGACCAGGTCGTACTTCATCGGATTCGAACGCAAGGCCTCGATGGCTTCGATAGGGCTTGAACGGGTATCGACCCGGTAGCCGAGCAGGCCCAGCATTCGTTGATACATCTCCAGGAGATGCATTTCATCGTCAACCACTAAAATTCGTTCGGTCCCGATGGGCAATTTCTGTTCAACCTTCTCCTCTTTTTTCACAGCCCCGTCAGTTCTTGGTAGAAATACGTGAAACGCGGTTCCCTTACCGACCTCGCTGTAAACCTTGACGATTCCGCCATGGGATCTGACAATCCCGTGAACCACCGATAGGCCCAGGCCGGTTCCCTTATCCGGACCCTTAGTGGTGAAATATGGATCGAAAATTCGAGCCAGCATCTCCGGTGCTATGCCATGGCCCGTATCGGATACCGTGATCCTAATGTAATGACCGGGCTCTGCTTCCGAGTCCATCATATCGTCCTTCTCGGATAGCTGTATGTTGTCGAGTTCGATCCTGAGCACTCCGCCATCCTTTTCCATGGCGTGAGCGGCATTGGTGCTAAGATTCATCAAAATCTGCTGCATCTGGGTGGGGTCGGCCATTATGGCTCCAGCATCCGGTCTGATGTAATGCTGCAATTGAATCATGGACGGGATTGAAGCGCGCAGGAATTCAATGGTTTCCTTGACGACCGGCTTCAAGTTCATGAGAATCTTCTTTTGTTCGCCCTGCCGGCTGAAGGCCAAAATCTGCCGCACCAGATCCCTGGCACGCTTGGATGCGGCAAGGATTTGGTCGACTTCATCCTTGCCGGAGAAAGATATGTCGGTCATCCTCAATATTTCAGCATTGCCGATGATGACGCTCAGAATATTATTGAAATCGTGCGCGATCCCTCCCGCTAAAGAGCCGATGGCTTCCATCTTCTGCGCTTGGCGAAGCTGGGCCTCGAGTTTTTCGCGTTGCTGGTCGGCCTGCCTGCTCTCTGTGATGTCGATCGTAAATCCCGCGAGCATGGGCGGCTTTCCGACTTGTTGAATGGGAAATTTTGTGGTCTCAAAGGTTCTGCCATTTAAATCTTCAACGACTTTGACCGATCGTCCGCCGTTTAGGACCGACAGATCGTCGGCTATCATTCCTTTGGCGAGCTCTGCCGGAAAAAGTTCGTCCATGGTCTTGCCGAGAACCTCTTCGATCGGTCTGCCGAGCATCTGTTCGTAATTGCGGCTCAACCGAATGGGCCGGATGTTTTCGTCTTTGAAAAAAACGTACACGGGGCAGTGTTCCATGAACGCATTGAAGGTTTCCTCGTTTTCCCGAAGCGCTTCTTCCGCTCGTTTGCGCTCAGTGACGTCGCGGAAAACTCCAAAAAGTTGGGTATCTCCCTGATACCGTATGGGAACCCCGGTAGACTCGACATATACCGACTTTCCGTCAAGGGTTAAAATGCGGTGCTGGCGGGGAGGGGCAATCCAATTTTCGCTCTTCCCCTTTCTGATCCTCTCGGCTGATACATCGCGATCATCGGGATGCACCAGATCCAAGTAGCGCTTTCCAATCAGTTCATTCGCATGGTTCGCCCGGAATAGTTTGATTGCCGCCGGATTGGCATAGACAACGGACTCACCGGAACGAACCAGAATTGCATCTGTGGACGACTCAACGATTTGGCGATGCCGTTCTTCGCTCTCGCGCAGCGCGGTTTCCGCTTGCTTGCGCTCGGTGATGTCGGTGATAAATCCCTCGATCGCCAACAGTTCCCCGCTGCCGGAAAAAACACCTTGCCCTTTCTCCAGCACCCACTTTTCTTCCCCGCCGGCCGTGATAATGCGATAGGTGAGGTTGAACGGCGAGCGTCTTTGAAGGCTGCTGTCGACCTGCTCCCGAACCATCTTCAGATCGTCCGCATGGATCAATTCAGCGTAGCTTTTGCGGCGGTTTTCAAGTAGGTGATCTGCTGGAAAGCCGGTCAAATCCAGGCAACCGTCGCTTACGAACTGCATCGTCCAGAAATCATCATCGAGACAGCGGTAGGCCATCCCCGGCAGGTTCGCCATCAGGGTCGAAAGCCGGCGCTCGCTCTCGGCCAGCAGCTCTTGTGCCTGTACACGGTCGGTGATATCCACGCAGGCCCCGATTCGTTTTGAGGGGACTCTGCCGGATTCCGTATCCCGGAATAGGGTGCGCCCACGCCACAGTATCCACCGGACGTGTCCGTCTGGCCGAACGACGCGGTGTTCGGAGTAAAAAGCGCCGTCCCCGTTGGGATCCAAGCCGCGCCGGCCAATTTCTAAAACGCGCTCGATGTCCTCATTATGAACGACCTTATAAGCCTCCTCGTTGGTTATCTCCATTCCCCGCTGAACCCCTAAGATATCGCACAACTCCGGCGACCAATGGACCTTGTCGGCCTCCAGGTCTGTCATATAGGTGCCTATTTTGGCGGCCTCGATCGCGATGCGCATGCGCTCTTCGCTTTCCCGCAGCTTCTCCTCCGCACGTTTGCGCTTGCTGATGTCGCTGAAAATTCCTAAATGAAGAATTCGTCCTTTGACTTGAATTGGCACACCGGTGGATTCCACATATATTATCTGCCCATCCGCAGCTATGATTCGGTGTTCACGGCGAGGTGCAATCCATCTCTCATTTTTGCTCTTTTTAATCCGTTCAGCCGATTCCGGCCGGTCATCGGGATGAACTAAATCCAAATAGCGTTTTCCGATTAAATCTGCCGGCTGTTTCACCTTGAATAATTTGATTGCAGCGGGATTGGCGTAAGTTACTTCCTCACCAGACCAGACAAGTATGGCATCCGTCAAAGACTCAACCAGTTGAGTGTATTTATCCTCACTCTCGCGAAGCGCATCCGCGAATTGTTTTCGCTCGGTAATATCGCGAGTGATGGAAAGAATTACGTCTTCTTGATTCAAATTCAGCACACTAGCGGACATCAATCCGACGCCAACCTGGCCATCTTTTTTTCGGAATCTGGCCTCCAGATTCTCTACGTACCCATCTTTCTGCAGCTTCTTGAATAATCTTTGTCTATCTTTCGGGTCATACCAAATGTTAAGGTCAATGGAGCTTTTACCGATGGCATCTTCTCGGGTATAGCCAGTTAATTTGGTAAAACCTTCATTGATATCGATATACATCCCATCCGAAAGCCTGTTGAAATTTATCGAATCGGGACTCGTTTGGAAGGCCAATCGGAATTTCTCCTCGCTTTGACGATGCGCATCTTCGATTTGTCTGCGCTCAGTGATATCATGGATAATTGAATAAAGAAGCGTCTGACCCTTCACCGTCAGCGGGCCGCTATAAACCTCGACATCTCTGACACTGCCGTCGGCCCGGCGGTGTTTGAAAAAGAAGTTCCTGCGTTTTTCCGTTCTAGCCAGCTGCATTTGGGCAAATATCTCATCCCGTGTCAGAGTGTTGATCTCGTCAATTCTGGTATTCTTAAGTTGTTCGCGGCTCCATCCGTAGTATGCGCATGCAGCTGGATTGGCGTCCCTGATTTCTGCCGTCTACACCTCGGCTTTCAGATTCTCCATTTGCTGACTCAACATACTTATTTCATTTCGCATTTATTATCTCCAAGCCCTCGTGTTTGCCGTTAGGATAATAATGAATAACGGTCCGGTTCAGGGTATGCCGGTGAAGACGGCGGTTCTCCTTGTTCTATACGAAATGTTCCCCTTTCCCCTTCCACGCCCTTTTCCGTTGCTCACGTAAAGCCTCGACCACACAGCTTGGTAGAGTTCGAATCTTAGCAGGCCTGGGACGCGCAGTCCGAGACCCTGCCTAACCGGGCGAGTTCTGGCGAGCCTCGCCTTCCGGGATGTCAATGCGCTCCGGCTCGAGGAGCCCCAGGTTGCCGTTGCCGTCGCTGGTCAGCCGGTGGATGAGAAAATAGGTCGGCTGATCGTCCGTGGCCTCCATGACCGTCGAGGAGGCCGACACGATGCGCAGATCGCCGATGCTGCCGATCCAGTCGATGTGACGATGACCGTGCATGACTACCGCCCGGCGTGCGAACGGTTGCAGCACGCGCACGAACCAGCTGCCGTTGACGAGGGCTGTGCCGATCCGCTCCGAGAACGCCTTCACGGCCATCGGGTACTCGACGAGATGATGATGGAGGGTGACGATCCAGATCGCCCGCGGAAACTGCCGCATGGCCGCCGCCATGCGGTTGGCTTGCTCGATCGTCATCAGCCCCAGCGCGTTGGTCATGGAAAAGTGGGTCTCGGCATTGGAATTGAGGATGACGACGCCCAGTCCATCATCGGTGGCCGGCGGCACCACCATTGGGAAAAGATCCTGCCAGGGCCGGCGTAGCGCCATCGACAGGGTGAGCATTCCGCTGTTGGCGAAGGCCGCCATTCGCTCGCGATAGGGTGCGAGCGCGTTGCGGACCGTAGGCCCCGCCAGCAGAGTTGTGGGGTCCACCATCCGGACCCTGTCGCCCTGCATTGCGTCCATTGCCGACAGGGTGCGCAACTGGCGCAGCCGCTTGCCGCGACTGAGCGGAAGGTCGAGACGTGCGGGGTTGGCGCGGTCAACGATATTGACGTCATGATTGCCAGGAAGGATCAGCGTTCGTGCCGTCAAGTCCAGATGGCGGGACATGATGTCCATGAACTCGGCCCATTCGGACGATCGGCCGGCGTCGGTCAGGTCGCCGCTGATCAGAACGATGTCGAGAGGTTCTTCGGCGTGGATGGCCGCCAGTCGCTCCATGAGCTGCACGAAACGCTCGTTCCCCTGCGGCCCGCTTCGGCCGCATTCGATCCGGAAACCATAGCGTTCGCCTACCACATGCACGTCGGACAGGTGTGCCACTCGCCATGTCCGCGTTCCGGCCGTCGGGTAATCGAACACGGAGATGGCGACCGGCTGGTCCATGGCGCTGTCGGCGATCCCCCACCCAAGCGATGCCGCCGCCAGATAGCCCGACACCAGCACCACCGCGTTGGCGAGTGTCGGCACGATCAGCCGATGCGGTTGCATGAAGTCGCTGGCGAAGCCCTGCCAGCGCGTGTAGGGCCAGACCATTGCGACGAGTGCGATAGCAAGACCGCAGAGCAGGAGCCCGGCACCCAAAGCGCTCCGCGCCCGCAGATTGGCGCGCCGCCTGTTGTCCTGATCGGTCGCGAACAGATGCTCGGCCAGATGCTGCAGACCTTCGCGGCAGAGCGCATAGCCTGGCTGGACGGCGACAGCGTTCAGCGTCCAGAAACTGTACTCGGCGAGCCGGAAGAGCGGCCGCCAGCCAAACCAGCCGATGACGGCCATGCCAACGAGAAACACCATTGTGCCCACACCCGCCAGTGCGCCGAAGCCTATGGTGACCTTTGTCAGCCATGCCGACGCCACCAGCGGCGAGGCACCCAGCAGAATGCCGGGTACGACGATTGACAGAAACCAGGCGGAAAGCAGCTTCGGCAAGCTGATCTCCGCAAAAAGGCTGCCCGCGATGGAAAGAAGGGAGCGCTGCTTGGGACTCAACGCATCGTCTTCTAGATCGCCTTTGCGTGGATCGATGATCGGCACCGATGCGTGACGTGCGTCGGAAGTCGCGGTCCGCATCGCCAGGTTTTCATCTGTCTGTTTCACGGCTCTCTTCGATCTGCCTGTGCGCACCCGTCGAATGCTGCATCGACTATGCGGGCCGAAACTTCCATTCATCTAGTAATGAGTGTCATCTGATATCCAAGCATTCGGGTCTATTTGGGTTGCAAGTCGCGCTTGCAATTCGCTGCAAATTTCCATGTAAAAAAGTCAAGTAATACATGAATCTCCCCCCGCGAAAATGATATACCCAAATTGGGCCGGAATCTTGCCTGGCGGCTATCGTTAAAGGATATCCACATCGGCGCTGCACATTTATTTCTGAATCTCCGCGAGCAACGATTCCTCCCGGACACCTAAGAGTCGACTGATCGCGCAGGTTCATGATGTCCAGACAATATGATTGGTCTGCAAGAAGCATCAGCAGAAGCAAAACAGTACCGATAAAGAGTACATTCTTCATTATGCAAGCCTCCATTTTGGATCATGTTATCAGGTATTGCCGGTAGGAAAATCATCTCCATAAATGCCATGATTGAGACGTATATATTCGTCGTCGAGAGTCTTGAGCTGATCGAAGGCGTTCGTCCTCCTTCTCCTGATTTTTGGAGAAATCCGGCACTCTAATCGGCCGCTCCGCCGGCCGTACTCTTTTCTTCTTTAGGCTCGGGCTTCTCGGTCACCATCGGACCGAGCAGGACGGCAATCGGCCGGGTCTGTGGGCTGGCGTCCAGAGCAGTAATAAGTACCATGGTTATCGGCACCGCCAGGAATACCCCGACGGTTCCCAGCACCCAGCCCCACAGCAACAGTGAAAGAAACACCGCCAGCGTAGAGATGCCGAGTCCACGGCCCATTACTCTGGGTTCCAGGATGCTCCCGATGACCGTATTGACGGCAAAATAGCCCAGTGCGACCAACAACGCTGTCAGCAGATCGGTCTGCACCAGAGCCATAAAGACAGCAGGGACTGTCATTAGAAAGGCGCCGACGAAGGGGATGAAGTTCAGCAGGAAGGCCAGGATGGTCCAGAGGACGGCAAAGTCGATATCAAAAATCCGCAGCCAGGCCCAGATGCAAAGCGCAGTGGCGAGACTGGCGAAACTCTTGATCACCATATAGTGATTGATAGCGCTCGACACACGTTGAATTCGGGCCTCGCCCTCATCCGTTAAATTAAATGCCTTTTTCAGCTTGGCCGAAAGACCAGATGCCTCGATCAGCATAAAGATGACGGCCAAGAGGACTAGCAGTCCGGTCCCGAAGGTGCCTCTCACTTTGGACAGGGCGACACGCACCAGGCCGACAACCAAGGTCGGATCGTAGATTTCTCTAAGGGCTTCTCGGGCATTGTCCACCCCGAGACCCTCCAGCCAGATGCCGATCTGGTCGCTCAGCAAAAACAGCCGCTTCTGGTAATCTGGCAAACCGTCCCTGAATCCCTCCAATTGTCCGGTAAACACCAACACCAAAAGACTTCCGGCCTCGAAGAGTGCGAACATAATCACCGCGAGGGCAAGCCATTTCGGCACCCGTTTACGCCGCAACCATCTCAACGGAGGGGTGGCGATGATAGCGATGAACGCGGCCAGCAAGATGGGCCCCATGACGGGGGCGGCCGC
>JALOPB010000421.1 GCA_025454115.1 Desulfobacterales bacterium
CCCGCGAGCAGCAGGGTCCACGGCAGCGCCTCCAGGATCAGCCGCGAAACCGGGGTCAGGAAGGCGAAGGAATAGCCCCAGTCCAGACGCAGAAGACCGCGCAGGTATTGCCCGAAGCCCGGCCGCTGGATATACCACGCCCGGAGCTGGGCATCCTGTTCGGCCGTAAGGGTGACGTGCGAGCTGGCGAACATGGCCGTGACGAAGTCCCCGGGCAGGAGGGCCGGCAGCCGGTAGCTGAGGTAGACCAGCGCCGCTGCCCCCAGCAGGTAGGCGGCGATTCCGGTCCAGCGCTTGTTCCATTCCCTGCTACGCACGTTCCGCCCGCCCACGAAGACTATCTCAGCAGCGACAGTTTGTTCTGCGGGATCGGCACCCCTTTGCTGATCCCGCCTCTGGTGAAGAACCATTGGATGCCCTTTTGGGGATGGTACGCCGCCATGGATTGGGGATGATAGAGCGGAATGGCCGGCAGGTCCTCGGCATGGAACACCTGAATGCGCTGCACCAGCAGCTTGCGCTGGGCGGCATCCATCTCCAGCATCTGGGCGTCCAGCAGGCGGGCCAGTTCGGGATTGGCGTCGTAGCGGGCGCTGTTGACCGAGCCGGCGCCGAACTGGCTGGAAATCATCTCGCTTAAAATGCGGGCGTCCCCGGAAATGCCGCCGTGGCCGGAAACGGCCAGGTCGAACTCCCAGTTTTTGACTTTGCTGTCCGTGGTGGCCTGCTCCAGGTTGACCAGATCGACCACCAGGCCGACGGTTTCGAGCTGTTTCTTGATGACTTCCCCGTCGCGGTCCGCGGTGCTCTGACCGCCCACCGTGATGTGGGAGGAAAGCAGCTCCACTTTCAGGGGGCGGCCTTCGCGCTGAAACATCCCGTCGGCGCCCTTCGTATAGCCCAGCCCGGCGATCAGGACCCGGGCCCTTTCCGGATCGTGGGCGTAGACCGGCGTGTCCGGATTGTACATCTCGTGGTCCAGGGAGAGCAGGCCATAGGAGGCCGGCGTGCCGAATCCCCGATGGGACCGGTCGATGATTTCCTGCCGGTTGATCGCATACGCCAGGGCCTGACGGAAGCGCCGGTCATCGAAAGGCGGCTTTTTGTGGTTGATCATCAGCTTCTTCACCCAGCCACACTCGTCCTGAATGACGGTCATGCCCTTCTGGCGCAGGGGTTCGGCCATTTCCGGCTGGATGTTGGCGAGGTCGACCTCTCCGGTCGATAGAGACACCAGGGGCTTGCCCGAGCGCACGTAGATAACGCGCTCGGCCTTGGGCCAGCCCAGATGGTGGTCGGCGAAGGCCTCGTAGAGATAGGTGCCCTGGGCCTTGTTGAAATCCTTGAATCGGTAGGGGCCGCTGCCGATAAAAGCCTCCGGGGCGTCGAAGGCCTGCGGTTGGTCCACCTTCTCCCAGATGTGACGGGGCAGAATGGGCATGGTGCCGCCTACGTCCGAGATAAAAGGGGCGTAGGGCTTGGTCAGGCGGATGACGACCTGGTGCGGGCCTTTGGCCTCGGCCCGGTCCACATGATCCAGGGAGATCCAGCCGTAGGGATGCTTCTTGAAATAGGCGATGGTGAACACGACATCGTCGGCCGTAACCGGTCGGCCGTCATGCCATTTGGCCTTGGGATGGAGCTCGAAGGCAAAGGATAGGCTCTTCGGATCAAAAGACCAGGTGCGCGCGAGCCCCGGCACGTATCCCTTTTCGTCCTTCCACACCAGGGTGTCGAAGACCCAGCTCATGCGCACATAGCCCGGCCCGCGCGGGTAGTGGCGAAACGCGTTGGGATAGCCCCAGTCTCCGGTGGTGTCGGCAATACGGATTTCGGGGATCTGGGCCGCCGCCGGAACGGACAGCGCCAGCACGAGGCAGATAGCCATCAGGGTCTTGCGCATGAAAGTTTCTCCTCATCACGGTGGACAGGGCCGGCCCGCAACGGGCCGGCGCGAAAAAAAAAGCCGCAACGGCAACCCTGCCGTCACGGCCTTCATGAACCGAATAGAATATTGATTGATGATGCGATCAGCTACTACGTGGAAACCTTCTTGGCCTCCATTGGTTCAACCTGATAAATAAAAAACCATTTCCTGTCAATAGGCTTGCCGCCGGCGCTGTCCGCAGCCCCCTGCCTGCCGACGAGAGTTTCCATAGGCCATCCGGTTTCACTTGACAACCGGCGTGCGCCTGGCGTATGAACGCATCCAGCCTCGGGATCCGGAAGCGATCCCACTGCAATCCCAAACGACCATCAACACGGCTAAATTGCGGCCACGAAGGCCAGGGCATCAGCGCATGCCCCGGAATTCGTGGCTTTTTTATTGGGATTGCACCTCGTGTTGTTGCCGCTGTCAATCCAATCTCCACCGAAGTGGGCCGGCAGTGAAGCCCGGCGTCAACGCTTGTCTAGAAAAGGAGAAATTCATGATGAAAAAGAAGTCAAAGGCCATGTTTTTAGTTGCCGCGGTGCTGCTGATCTGCGGGAGTGCCTGGGCCGCCGATCCTCCGCCCTGGCTGAATTCGGTGCGACAGGCGGTCGGCGCGTCCATGAGCGAAATCGGTGCGGCACCGGGCGACCGCAACCTGCTGGTGCTCACCAACGCCGGATACGGATCGATTGAAAGCCAAAGCACGGAAGTCTTCCTGGATACGGCCCAGCAAGTGACGGGCTGCACCTTCGGAACCCGTTCCCTGCTCGCGTTGCACTCCTCGCTTCAGGAACCGCTCTGGTGGGCGCTTTACCGCAAGGATACCGGGAAGTTGGTCTTCAGAAGGCCGGCTCCGGTCTGATCGGCCAGAAGCTGTTCTCGGTGGTCAGCATCGCCGTCACCTGGGCCGTGGAGCCGCCCTGGGCGCTGCTGCAGGCCGCCTGCTTTCACGACCACTTCTGTCCCGGCGTCAACTCCGGTTACATCGCCGGGTTGTATTTAATGGAGCAGCTGCCTCTGAGGCAGGGGGATCAGTACGTCTTTGTCGTGTCGCCCGGCAAGTGCGCCGCCGATGCCCTCCAGGTAATGTTCAACACCACTCCTGGAAAATCATCTGGATACGCCACCGCCATCAGCGATGCGTCCTTGGAAAAGTACGCCCGGGCCGGCGTGCCGCCGTCGATCGTGGCCATGCGGGTCAACAAGAAGGCCGATGCCTGTACCGGCAAAGTGCTCGGATTCGACTGGAAGAAGGCCTACGCCGACACGGGCGTGAAGGCCGAGGAGCACGCTCCTCCGGACGGCCCGGCGAACCCCATGTTCTGGGTGGCCCGGGCCAAGATGTCCCGGGAGCTCGCCCGCTTCCCCAAAGAGAAGCTGCTGGCCTACATCGTTGAGTTGAAACCCTTCTCCGGCAAGGCGTCCCTCGCCGATCAAGTCGCCGGGGCCGACCCCTATGCCGTGGTCTGGAACCAGTGAAGTGAATGGATAGCGCCCATGGGAATTCAGGAACGCAAGGAGCGCGAAAAGGAACGCCGCCGGCAGCAGATCATGGTTGCCGCTAAAACGAGGGAGCAAACTGAAAATGAAACTATCGGGTGGGAGCGGCAAAAGCACCGTGGTGGCCCTGCTGGCGCATCAGGGATTGGCAAGAAATCTTCGTGTGCTGGTTGTCGATTCGGATGAATCCAATTCCGGATTGTACAGGATGCTGGGCCTCGAGAATCCGCCGGCCCCGCTGATGGAGCTGGTCGGCGGCAAGGCCAACCTGAAGGAGGGCATGAGCCGGAGCAGTTTGTTGAACGCCGCTGAATTTTACTTGAAAGACATTCCTGCCGCGTATCTCCAGGGGCGCGATGGCCTCTGCCAAGTCAGCATCGGCAAAATCCTGCAGGCATTGGAAGGCTGTGCCTGCCCGATGGGCGTGCTGAGCCGTGAATTCCTGAAAAAGCTTCGCATGGGCGCAGATGAGGTTGCCATTATCGACATGGAAGCCGTCGACCGAGTGCTCATGGTCGTCGAACCATCATTGGAGTCCATGGCCGTCGCCGAAAAAATAAAAGGCTTCGCTTCGGGTATGAACAAAAAAGTTTCGGCCGTGCTGAACAAAACCCCCTCGGAAGCGGTGGCCAAACGCCTGAAAGAGAACCTGGACCGGAAAGGAATAGAAATCATAGGAGTCATTCCGGAGGATCCCATGGTATCCGAGGCATGTTTGGAGGGGCGCGTCTATGCTCAAGGAATAGCTTATGCTGCTGCCGGCAGGGTGCTTGACAGGCTTTTGTGAATTACGAACCGGCGGCCGCCCTTCAGGTTGCCGTTGGCCAACGCCTCCCGGAGAGCTAAAAGCAAAAATTTTGTTTTGAAGAAATGAAGTGGAGGCTCCTATGTGTTTGAGCACGGCGTATGTAACTGACGGAAATGAGCGGAGGGAAATCATGAAAGATGTGGCTCGGATCGAGGCCGATCAGGGGGGGGTCTGGTTAATCGATTTCTTCGGAAAAAAACTATTCGTCGAAGCTGCCATTCAAACCGTGGACCTCGTTGACGAGCATTTTGTGGCTTTGAAAATTTTGAAGGAGGGAAAATGAGACTGCCGGAAGGATTCTACGTGTTGCATCAGCCGAAATACCGCACGCCGAACGTATTCGACCTGCACGACCGCGGCATGTTCGAATGGCGGCCGCCGGTCACCAAGGAATTCGGTTTTCGGCTGATCGCCAGCGAAAAATTGGAAGTGCGAGTGCAATATTTCCACCTCAGACAGCGCGATGTGGTCCATGCCGGCTCCAACCGCCGGTACAACCATGTCGTCGACGAGGTGTTGCTCGATTTGAACCAGGCGCTTGAGCTGAGCAAGCGCCAAGCCAAGGAGGCCATCGACCGCAGCGATGTCCGCGATGAGCTGCAGAAAATGCTGGCGGAGTGGCGCGCCGCCTTTGCGCCGCTGCGCGAAGACGGTACGATAGATCGCCCCGAGCTGGAGAAGAAGGTGGCGGCCGTCATCGCGGAGCGTAAAGAGACCCGGCGCAACGATCTCGTCAAAAGAAACAGCCCTTGGGTCTATCCGCGCGT
>JALOPB010000422.1 GCA_025454115.1 Desulfobacterales bacterium
GGGACGACCTGGAGCATATCCGAACTTGAGATAGAAGAGATTATGAGTCGATATCACTCGATCGCTCGCAGCTCGGAGCTGTCCGCCCGAACCGATCTGGGGGTGGACGGCGAGAAGCTGATTGCCAAAGCACGCGAATCGATTGACGAAGGCCGATGGGTCGCCATCCATTTTCATGGAATCGGCGATGAATGGCTTTCAATCGACGCGGAGGGATTCATCCGGCTTCTGGATTTTCTTCGGGATAATAAGGATAAAATATGGAGTGCGGGATGGAGTGCCGCATACCAATACGCCAAAGAGAGAGACCATGCCCGCATCGATCTGCTGGAAACGTCGGATGCCCGCATACGGATCCGTTTGACAACCGGTTTGAGCCCGGAGCTTTATGCCGAGCCGCTCACCTTGATAACCCAGGTGCCCGCCGGCTGGTCGGTGGTGGCAGTCAAACAAAACGGCCAATCTAAGCCGTTTCACGCCAGGAACGGGATGCTGCAATACGAGGTTATTCCGGACAGGGGAGAAATCGAGCTACAACCCGAACTGAAGCGCCAACCCGACGCTCAGTCGCATGGGCTGCGGCTACCACGATCCACCCCCTCCACCCCCGCCTCCGCCGCCCGATGAGCCGCCCCCGCCTCCGCCGGACCGTGATCCCGGTGCGGTGGAGGATGACGAAATCGCGCTGCTTAACGAACTTCCTACCGCTCCCGCAAAACTACCCATGCGCGAACTGTCCCAGGTCTTGCCCGAATACCATCCCGGATGGTACCTCGTGCCGCCTTCTCCCCGGGAGGCTGCCGAAAGCACGTCGCTGAACTGCTCCGTCCACTGTTCCTCCACGCCGAGGGCGAGCGCGTACGGCAGATACTTCTCAAAGGTCTCCGGGGTTCGATCGACTGGGGCCAGCCGCTGAAGGCGGTCTTTTTCCGTGGCGCTCAGGAACATCTTGAAACCCTCGATCCGGTCGAGCATGCGGCGGCCGAGCAGGGTCGGGGCCTTGAGCAGGTGATAGAAGAGGATATTGACCGCCCCTATAATGGGTGGGAGCACTACCAGGGCGATTGAGGACTGCGCCAGCATGTAAAGAGCGAAAGCCTCCGCTGCGAAGAAAGGCAGAGAAAAAAGCGAGAGAAACACCGCGGCCCCGAAGCTTCCAACCTTGGTGTCTAAACTGCGTGCGCTTGAAAAAACATTCAACCACAGTTTTATCACGAGTACGGCCAGGAAGATCACGCCGATGCTCCACACGGTCAGCCAGATCCCCAGAAACAACACCTCTCCCTGATCGAGGGCCGAAAGAAAAGCAGCCGCCGCTGCAGCGGCAGAAATGATCACGCCGGCCACGAAGGCTCGTCGGTTGTTGAGAAAATGCGATTTTTCAAACGCCAAGGTCAAGGAGGTCTTGAGGGCGTTCTTGGCGGCGGCGATGGCCGCGTGGTTCTTCCTCTCCAATACGATGGAGGTTGAGGATCGAAAGAGCTGGGACATGACCCGCTGCTCATCCGGACTGAGCTTCGCACCGGCGTCATTCTTTTTCACAAGTGTATATTTGCCGTCCGAATCCGAAATGGTCAGGTGCCCCTTCACCGCCATGTCGATGACGGCAGCGGTGAACACTTTGTCATCATAGTCCATCTCCGCCATAAACCGAATAGCCGCCGGCGACAGGTTGTCGGGCGGCGCGTAGAGCGGCATGATGGTTCCCTTGTCCGGGTCTTTTCCCACGGCGGCCCAGACCAGCAGGTAGTAGATCAGCACCACAATGAGGCCGATGGCGGTTATGAGCAGAGTGAGGTTGTCTTGTAGAAAAAACACGGTCTTTTCGGTCGTAGAAGGCTCTTGGACAAAACCCTTGGGCCAGCCGGCAACAATGGTCAGGCCCTCGTTGGGCGCCAGGGGATGAGTGGTTCTGAACAGTACTGTTCCTGCCGACACCATTTCAGCACGGTAGTTGCTGCCGGTGGCGCCCGCCGGACCGGTGTATGCCTCCAGCAGCGTAGCGCCGGGTGCCCCGGGGGGCAGCTCAACCCTGGCCGAAGCTGCATCAATGCGGAAGTTCCAGCCGTTTCCGGTCACGTTCCAGTAGAGTTCGTCGTGGTCCGCGAAGAAACCGAGCTGTCGGTCCGTTGTGTAAGTCAGGGTATAGGTGTGTTCTCCCGGCTTCAAAAAGTGGTCTTTTCGGCCCATGTATACCCGCATCCCGTTGGACAGGTTCTCGGTGTGCCAGGCCTCGGCCTGGCCGTTACGAAGGATCGCCTGCACCGTGAACCCCACCGTGTATCGATTGCCGGCGCGGTCCTTGTAAGTGGTGGGAAAGTCGCGGAAGATGCCCCGGCGGATCTGCTCACCGGTACTCAGAACCCGGATCGTCTCGGTTACGAGCATGCTGGCGTCGGGATTAACCGTGATAAGGCTGTCAAAGGAAAGAATGCGTTCAGCCGGGAGGGTTGCCGTACCAGCGGACTGATAGCCGCCAATCAACAGAACGAGCACCGCCGCCACGCATACCGCATGAAGGGTTTTGAGCACAGCCCTTAAATGCAACAGCCTCTTCACCATGGGTTCCAGCTTCCTTTCCTTTGAAAGCTCATCTTCACGGGTTTACGCTCAATCTCCGGTGTTTCGAGTTCGAAGAAACCCCTTTTCTCGAACCGGTAGCGTGAAGCGATCAGATGGTACGGAAACTGCTCGACAATCGCATTGAAATCGCGCAGCACCCGGTTTCTGCGCTGCCCAACACAGGGAAG
>JALOPB010000423.1 GCA_025454115.1 Desulfobacterales bacterium
GGACCAGCCGTTTTCGAGCGAGCGCAGGGTCTTGTTGAGCGCCTCCTTGAAGGTGCGGCCGATGCCCATGGCCTCGCCCACGGACTTCATCTGCGAGGTCAGGCGGTGGTCGTTGCCCGGAAACTTCTCGAAATCCCAGCGCGGCACCTTGACCACGACGTAGTCGATGGCCGGTTCGAAAGAGGCCGGGGTCTTGCGGGTGATGTCGTTGGGGATCTCGTCCAGGTGATAGCCCACGGCGAGTTTGGCCGCGATCTTGGCGATGGGGAATCCCGTGGCCTTGGAGGCGAGCGCCGAGCTGCGCGACACGCGCGGGTTCATCTCGATCACCACCATCTCGCCCGTCTCGCGGTTGAGCGCGAACTGGATGTTCGCCCCGCCGGTTTCGACTCCGATGCGCGCCACGATCTTCTTGGCGGCGTCGCGCATATTCTGGTATTCGACGTCGGTCAGGGTCTGCGCGGGCGCGACCGTGATGCTGTCGCCGGTGTGAATGCCCATGGGGTCGAAGTTCTCGATCGAGCAGACGATCACGAAGTTGTCCGCCTTGTCGCGCATGACCTCGAGCTCGTACTCCTTCCAGCCGAGCACCGACTGCTCGATCAGCACCTCGTGCACGGGGCTCGCGGAAAGGCCCCAGCGGGCAGCCGCCGGAAATTCTTCGCGGTTGTAGACCACGCTGCCGCCGATTCCGCCCAGAGTGTACGACGGCCGGATGATGAGCGGAAAGCCGATCTTTTCGGAGATCGCGATGGCGTCCTCCACGCTGCGCACGATGCCGCCGTCCGGCACCTTGAGGCCGATTTCGCCCATGGCGTTGCGGAAAAGCTCGCGGTCCTCGGCCAGCTGGATGGTCTCCAACTTGGCGCCGATCAGCTCGACCCCGTACTCCTCCAGAACCCCGCTCTTGGCGAGTTCCACGGCCAGGTTCAGGCTGGTCTGCCCGCCGAGCGTCGGCAGCAGGGCGTCAGGCCGCTCCTTCTCGATGATCTTGGCAATGGCCCCGGCCTGCAGCGGCTCGACGTAGGTCCGGTCCGAGAACTCCGGGTCCGTCATGATGGTCGCCGGGTTGCTGTTCACCAGGATGACGATGAAACCCTCCTCCCGGAGGGCCTTGCAGGCCTGGGTGCCCGAGTAGTCGAACTCGCAGGCCTGACCGATCACGATCGGACCGGAGCCGATCACCAGGATGCGTTTAATGTCCTTGCGTTTAGGCATTGAACTCTTTCATTTCTTGGATGAAGTGGTCGAAGAGGTACTGGCTGTCGTGCGGGCCGGGGGCCGATTCGGGGTGATACTGGACCGAAAAGGCCGACAGCTGCCTGTGCCGGAAGCCCTCCAGGGTGTGATCGTTCAGATTGATGTGGGTGATCTCGACCAGATCCTTGGGCAGGCTCTCGATGTCGACGATGAAGCCGTGGTTCTGCGAGGTAATTTCGATCGCGCCGGTGGGCAGGTGCTTGACCGGATGGTTGGCGCCGTGGTGGCCGAACTTGAGCTTGGTCGTCCGGCCGCCCAGGGCCAGGCCCAGGATCTGGTGGCCCAAACAGATGCCGAAAATCGGTTTCTTGCCGAGAAGATGGCGTACCGACGCGACTGCATAATCCACCGGTTCGGGGTCGCCCGGGCCGTTCGACAGGAAGATGCCGTCCGGCTTCCAGTCCAAAATTTTTTCGGGTGGCGTCTGCGCCGGAAAAACCTCCAGCTCGCAGCCCGATTTGTAGAGCGACCGCAGGATCGAAAACTTCACTCCGAAGTCGTAGACCGCCACCCGGTATTTTTTGGACGGCGCCGGTGCGGTTTCTTCTCCGATCGGCCAGGCGTAAGTCTGGCCGGTGGTCACCTCTTGCACGATGTCGCGGCCGACGAGCTTTTCCCCGCCGCGCAGCTTCTCCACCAGAGCCGGCAACGGCTCGGCCGAGGTGGTGATCAGGCCCATCTGCGCCCCGTGGTCCCGCAGGTGCCGGGTAAGGGCGCGGGTGTCGATGTCGCTGATGCCGACCACACCATGGAACTTGAGATAGTCGTCGAGCGACCGGTTGGCCTGCCAGTGGCTCACGATCGGGCTGTACTCGCGAATGATAAAGCCCGCGGCATAGATCCGCCGCGACTCAAAGTCCTTAGGGTTCACCCCGTAGTTGCCGATCTGCGGATAGGTCATCGTCACCAGCTGGAAATGGTAGGACGGGTCCGTCAGAATCTCCTGGTAGCCGCACATGGCGGTGTGAAAGACCACCTCCCCGACGGCCGTCCCGGACTTGCCGAAGGACAGGCCCTCGTAATGGGTGCCGTCGGATAGTATTAGTCGCGCGATCATATTCCCTACCTCAATAATGAAGGTGCTGGATGTCATCGGCATGGGGCAAAAAGGCGAAGGCGGAAGTCGGATGGCGGAAGTCGGAATGTGGATGAAGCCTCGTTTCCTCCGCCTTCCACCTTCCGAATTCCACCTTCGCTCTGGCCGCTAGTCCCTCTTAAATCGGTCATAATCCGGCTTACGGTACCGGCTCTCCCCGCCGCCGTCAATGGCGAGCAGCGCTTCCACCTTGAGCGGCAGCCCGAAGAGCTGGATGAAGCCGTGGGCGTCCTTCTGGTTGTAGACGTCTTCCTCGCCGAAGGAGGCGTAGTCTTCGCGGTAGAGGCTGAGCGGGCTCTTGCGGCCGGCCATGATGATGTTGCCCTTGTAGAGCTTCAGGCGCACGGTGCCGGTGACGTTGCGCTGGGTGGTCGCCACGAAGGCGTCCAGCTCTCCAGTGCCTGGTGCGCCTTGCGGATGATCGTGCCGGCCGGTGTCTCGTAGACGCCGCGGCTCTTCATGCCCACCAGCCGGTTCTCGACGATGTCGGCCCGGCCGATGGCGTGCTTGCCGCCGACGGTGTTCAGGCGGGTGAAAATCTCCACGCCGGAAAGCTTCTCGCCGTTCAGGCCGACGGGGTTGCCCTTTTCGAAATCGATTTCAATGTACTCGCCCGTGTCCGGTGCCTTCTCGGGGCTGGCCGAAAGCTGATACATCTTCTCTTCGGGCTCGTTCCAGGGATTTTCCAGGATGCCGCCCTCGTGCGATAGATGGAAGATGTTGCTATCGCGACTGTAGATGTCCTTTTCGGTCTGGGAAATCGGCACGTTGTGTTTCTGGGCATAGTGGATGGCGTCCTCGCGGCTGCGGATCTCCCACTCGCGCCAGGGGGCGATGACCTTCAGCTTGGGGTTCAGGGCCATCACGGTGAGTTCGAAGCGCACCTGGTCGTTGCCCTTGCCGGTGCAGCCGTGGGAGACCGCATCCGCGCCCTCGGCCTCGGCGACCTCGACCAGCTTTTTGGCGATCAGCGGCCGGGCCATCGAGGTTCCGAGACCGCTCAGATCTTCGTTCTGGCCCAAGTCGGCCGTGAAGCAGATCACCTCGCAGCCGCCGTAGTTGTTCTTGAGCCAGGGCACGATCACCGACGTGTCCAGCCCCCCGCTGTATGACAGCACTACTTTTTTTGCCTTGTCTTTCGCCATCGTTCGATTCTCCCTTGCTGCCAGGTAGATTGTTAAATCAACTGACTAACTTTTTCTGCAAAAAAAAACCCCGGCATCAGCCGGGGTTTTTTGCGTTTTAAGAAGTGGTCGCGTCAAGCATCTCCAACGCAGAAAACACCCGGCCCCAGCCGGCGGCTACGGCGACGGTTACGGCGACGGATGTTTTGGCAGGCGATGGTATTCATTCGGCACTTAACCCGGATAGAGAATTGGCGCGAATATGGCAAAAGGCTGAAATCATGTCAAGCGAAAATTTCGACGAAAATTTTCAGTTCACAAATCCTTTTGGCTGGAATATGGTTTAGCCCATGACGGCTGCTTCCTCCTCCCAAAAAGAAATCCCGGCGGGGATGATCGACCTCGGCATCGGCCAGCCATCCCCCTGGCTGCTGCCGACCGAAACCATCGCCAGGGCTGCGGCCCACTGCAGCAGCAATCCGGACCGCATGCTTCTATCCTATGGAACCGAGCAGGGCGACCCGTCTTTTCGGACGGCTCTGTCCGGATTCCTTGAGGAAATCTACGCCATGCCGGTCGAACCAAACGGTCTGCTGGTCACCAACGGCGCCTCCCAGGCCATCGATCTGATCTGCACGCTGTTCAGCCGGGCAGGTGACACGATCTTTGTTGAAGAGCCGACCTATTTTTTGGCCCGCAAGATTTTTGCCGACCATCGGCTGAAGCCGATTGCGTTGCCGATGGATGCGGACGGGCTGATCATCGACGCCCTGGAAGAGGAGCTCGAACGGTGGTGGCCGACGAGGTCTACCACCCGCTCTCCTACACCTCGGTTCCGCCGCTCCCCCTGGCGCGGTTCTGCGCTTCGGCGAAGATCATCTCGCTCGGTTCCTTTTCCAAAATCCTAGCCCCGGGGCTGCGCCTGGGCTGGCTGCAGGCTGCACCCGCGACGATTGGGCATATGGTTCAATGCGGGCTTCTCGACAGCGGCGGCGGCGTCAACCCTTTCACATCGGGCGTGGTGCGCAGCGCAATGGAGCTGGGTCTGCTGAACCGAAATCTCACCCTGCTGAAAGACACCTATTCCCGCCGGATGCAGGCCATGTGCGCCGCCCTGCGCCAACGGCTGCCGGGATCGATTCGTTTCGCCGATCCTGCCGGTGGGTTCTTCATCTGGCTGGCGCTTGCCGAAGGCATGGACGCCGGCAGCCTCCTGGTCAAAGCCATCGAACGGAACGTGGAGTTCATGCCGGGGTTCAAGTTCTCCAGCCGCCAGGGATTGAAAA
>JALOPB010000093.1 GCA_025454115.1 Desulfobacterales bacterium
CCGTCACGCAAACGGCCGAGGCGGACTGGAACAGTGCGTCGATCCATGGGAGCGGGGTGCCGGCGGCCGAGACCGGCAGCCGGAGCAGGACTCCGCCAGCCAGGATCACGCCCGCAAAGCTGAGAATGAAAAGCCTCTCCGGGGAGAGGTGGCGAGACAGCCAGAGTTTGAGTCGCCCCCACCGTATCGGCAATCTGGCAGGGGGGCTGCGTTTTGAAAAGATTGTTTGGCTCATGATGCGGTTGGTCTTCATTCCGGTGCTGTATGGGGTCGGCTCTCAACAGCCGCTGCCGTCCAAAAATAAAAGCTGGATACCCCCTGCCGGCATGAATGCCGGCAAGATGGTCAGGTTAAAGGCGAATCTGGGCTCCCAGTTCGACCACCCGGTTGGGGGGGATGCCGAAATAGCCGTCAGCAGCGTCTCGCGGCCCAGATAATACGTGGTCTTGGTGGGCTCCAAAGGCAGGCTGAAACAGGCGGCCAAACGCATCACTTTGGGCACGTTCGGCGTTTCCATATAGCCGTACCAGGCCACCAATCGATAGAATCCCGACGGCAGGCGTTCGATTCGCAAGCGATCCTCATCGGCTACCGTCGGCGTGTCGGCTGCGCGAATGGTCAGCAGCACCACATGTTCGTGCAGCATGTGGTTGTGCTTGACATGATGGAGCAGGGTGGGCGGAGTGCCTTCGGACGAAATCGTCATGAATACGGCCGTTCCGCGCACCCGTCCCAACGGGTGGTGCTCGAGGTCCGTTAAAAAGTCATTCAGGGGGAGCAGGCCGCTGTAAAGTTGCCTTCGCAATTCTTCACGCCCCTTTGTCCAGGACGTAAAGACGGTTGCGACCAGAAGCGCCACCACCAGAGCAATCCAGCCGCCGTCTAAAAATTTAAAAAGATTGGCGCTGAAATAGCTCACATCGAAGCACAGAAAAAGCGCCACCGGAGGCAGGGCCTTCCATAGCGGCCAATGCCAGATGCGCACCATGGCAATCAGCAGCAGAAGCGAGGTGATGTTCATGGTAGCGGTGACCGCCATGCCATAGGCTCCGGCCAGTCGGCTGGACTCTTTGAAAGATAAAACCAAAATGAGGCAGGCGAACATGAGGGCGTAATTGATGCTGGGGATATAGATTTGCCCCTTTACTTTCACCGACGTGTGCACGATGTGAACGCGCGGACTGAAGCCGAGTTGGATGGCCTGCTGGGTCAGGGAGAAGGCACCAGAGATCAAGGCCTGGGACGCGATGATGGCTGCAATGGTAGAGAGCGCCACCATGGGGTAAAGCGCCGGGGGCGGGACCAACGCATAAAAGGGGTGGAAGCTCGCCTCCGGGTGATCCAGCAACAGGGCGCACTGGCCGAAATAGTTCAAGAGCAGAGCCGGACATGCTATCCCCAGCCAGGTCATGCGAATGGCCCGGGCTCCGAAATGGCCCAGATCCGCGTAAAGCGCCTCGCTGCCCGTGATGCACAGAACGACCGAACCGAGTACCACGAACCCGTGCAGGTGATTGACGCTGAAAAAATTCCAGGCGTGCCAGGGATTGACGGCGGTGAGAATACGGGGCGACTGCAGGATGGCCCCCGTTCCGGCGGCTGCGATGGTTAAAAACCATATGACCATGACCGGGCCGAAAATTTTGCCGATGCCGCTGGTCCCGCGCTTCTGAACAACGAAAAGCCCGACCAACACCATGCATGTCAGCGGTACGATGAAAGGTTTGGCCGCCTCGGTGGCCACCTCCAGGCCCTCGATAGCGGACAGCACTGATATGGACGGCGTTATAATGCCCTCTCCATAAAGAAGCGACGCGCCGAAAATGGCCGCCACCGTGACGGCGGAACGCAGCTTGGGTTTGAGTTGGTTGGCGGTGCCCAGGATCAGACCCAGCAACGCGAAAATGCCGCCCTCGCCCCGGTTGTCGGCCCTGATGATGAAGCCCACATACTTGATGCTCACCACGATGATGAGTGACCAAAAAATCAGCGATGCGACGCCTAATAGATTGACGGCGTTCAGCTCGACGGCGTGCGGGCCGTTGAAACACTCGCGAACGGCGTAGAGCGGGCTGGTGCCGATGTCCCCGTAGACGACACCGAGGGCTCCCAGAGCCAAGGCAGCGGTCTTTTCGTCAGGCTTCCGGTGAGGGGGCAAATCGGACGGCTGGGGCGCGAGACATGCGTCCGAACCGGTTTCATGCACATCGGGCATGGTGTCGCCTCCGGAAGTTGGATGCGGGAGAAGCTCCCCTCCGGTCTCCTCCGAAGGTTCTCCTCATCGATGCCGGCGAGGTTAGCTGAAGGGATAGGGCCGAAGAGGTTGCCCATCGCTGGTATGCGATTCGCCCCGCTATCACGGGTCCCCCGCTTCCGGCCGGTAGCCGGAATTAGGCGGGCGGTAAATTATCCCTGAATTCAGCGGGTGTCAAGCATTTCAACGAAGGCCACCGGGTCAGCCTTCAAAGGGCGCAGACTTTGCCTTGCGGCGGGCGAGTTGGATACGAATGAATTCCGCCACGCTGGGGATGCCCGGGATCAGTACCAGGGCGATGATCACCAGGCTGAAATTCTTCTTAATGATGGGAATGTTGCCGAACCAGTAGCCGGCCAGTACGAAGAGCAGCACCCACAGGACCCCGCCGAAGACGTTGAAGAAAAGAAAGCGCGGGTAGGTCATGCTGCCGATGCCGGCCACGAACGGCGCGAACGTGCGAATGATCGGCAGGAACCGGGCGATGATGATGGTCTTGCCGCCGTGTCTTTCGTAGAAGGCGTGGGTGCGGTGCAGGTACTCTTTGTTGAGGAAACGGCCGTGTTCTTCATGGAAGACTTTGGGGCCGAAAAAGTTGCCGACCGAATAGTTCACCGAATCGCCGAGGATGGCTGCTGCAATCAGAATCAGAATCACCCAGGTGACATCCAGGGCGCCGATGGCGGCCATCGACCCTACCGCAAACAGAAGCGAGTCGCCGGGCAGGATCGGTGTCACCACCAGCCCGGTTTCGCAAAAGACGATAATGAAAAGAATCGCATACACCCAGAGTCCATAATTGGCGCACAGCACCTGGAGGTGCTGATCGATGTGCAGAACAAAATCGATCAGGAATGTGACAGCTTCCATTGACTCTTTCCCTGTGTGGTTCTTAATTAAAAAACGACGTGCCCGATAGACGGGCACGTAACAAAAAGCATACCATAGCCCCCCCGCAAAAGAAAGATGCTGGAGCCGGTTGACCTTCGCTGGCAAGACGGATATGTTCGCATAACGAGGACGCTTACTGAAGGAGTGATCATGATTCAGGTCATTGCCACCATCAAAGTCAGGCCGGGTACGCGAGAGAACTATCTTGGGATCCTGAAAGCCAACATACCTAATGTCCTGGCCGAAAAAGGCTGTATTGCCTATGTGCCGGCGGTGGATGTGGAGTCCGGCATCCCCGTGCAGGTGGAGTTGCGGCCGGATGTGGTCACGCTCATCGAAGCCTGGGACAGCCTGGCTGATTTACAGACCCATCTCAAGGCGCCTCACATGCTGGCCTATCGTGAAAAGGTCAAGGACATCGTCAAGAACATCAGCCTTCACGTGCTCGCGCCGGCGTGAGCCGATTTCCGATGACGTCGCTTTCAACCCCTCTAACCGCCCTTGCCAAATGGGGAAGACCGTGGAGCAGCGTTTGCGGACTTCATCGGTGAGAGGACGGCGCTAAGCATCGCAATGAATGTCGACTCAGAGTCCTCAGCGCTTCCCCGGGCCGCCACGCTGATCCTGCTGCGGCAGCACGCCGGCGAGTTGCAGACCTACCTGCTGCGCCGCAGCCCGCGCAGCGGATTCATGCCCGGTCTCTTCGTTTTCCCCGGCGGGCTCGTGGATCCCGCCGATGGCGATGAGGACTTCTGGACCGGCCGCGTGGATATTACGCCACAGGCGCTCAGCGCTCAGCTGGGCCGAGATCTCGATCGCTCACTCGCGTTGCGTCACGCGGTTGCCGCGATCCGCGAGACCTTCGAGGAGGCCGGGGTCTTGTTCGCTGCGACCGCAGGGGCCGGTTCAGCGGCCCTGAAACGAGCGGAGGAACGTCGTTGCCGGGAGGGACTCCCGCCGGATTGGCTGCACCATGGGGCGGAGGCCGATGGCTGGATTCTGACGCTCTCGGCGTTGTGGCCTTGGGCGCACTGGGTTACTCCGGTGGGCATGCCGCGGCGCTTCGACACCCGCTTTTTCATGGCGATCCTGCCCGAGGGCCAGGACAGCCGGCCGGATTTGCGCGAGACCACCGAAGGGCTGTGGATCAGCGCGCGGCAGGCCCTGGCGCAGAACTTGGAGGGTCGGACGCCGTTAAGCCCGCCGACGCTGGTGACGCTGCACGAACTTCTGAGCTATCCGACCCTTGAACGACTCCAACCGGAGCTTTTGGATCGGAGCTGGGGCGAGCCGATTTTTCCGCAACTGGTCCAGCTGGGAAAAGGCCGGGGCGCGGTCATCATCGAGCCATGGGACCCGCTGTACGCCCAAACGGGGTTGCGGATCGAGGCGGGTCATTTGTCCGCAAGCCTGCTGCCGGTCGGAGCGCCGTTTTCGCGCCTGTGGAATGACGGGGGCGTCTGGAAGCCGGTGGCATAGTCTTATCGGCATCGGGCAACGGGCAGAGCGCATCGCGGTGAAGATAAACAACCCTGTGCGCTAGGTTTCTGTGCTAAACGATCCTCACGCTGACGGCGTGCTCACGCACCCCGTTGTTGCCGTAGCCGAGAACGTTCCAAGCGGCCTGCATGGGCTGGCGGCGGCCGCGGCCGTCTGTTGCACGGGCCATCAGGGTATGTTCTCCAGTGCCGGCACCCGTCCACACATACTGCCACTGGCGCCAGGCAAAGGGCTCATCCGGTCCGATGAGCTGCGCCGCCCTCCAGGTTGTCCCGCCGTCAAACGACAGGTCCACTCGTGCCACGCGGTCTGTGCCGGCGTAGGCTGCACCGAGTACCACGACCGTTCCGGCACATAGCGTTTCACCCGCTAACGGCTGGGTGATGATCGATTTCAACTTGATACCGGTGACCTTCTCGCCAGTGGCCGGATCCTGACCCTTCTGGAATACCCGGTAGACGTTGTCCATGAAAAAACCGGCGAACGGCCGATCCATGACCGTGAGGCGGCTCAGCCACTTGACGCAGTTCGCGCCGGTCCAGCCCAGGGCCAGGGCGCGCAAAGGATAGCCGTGCTTGAGGGGCAGCGGCTCGCCGTTCATTTCATAGGCGAGCAGGGTGGTGGACAGCGCCTTTTCGAGCGGAATGCTGCGGATGAATTTGACGCCGGAGGCGCCCGACGGCCGATCGAAGCCTTCGAAGGCCACGTGCGCGGCGGCAGGCTTCAAGCCGGCCTGATTCAGCACGTCCCGAAGCCAGACGCCTCCCCAAACGGCGTTACCCACTCCTCCGACGGTCCAGGGATTGCCGGCGGATTTTTCCGCAAGGAGGGAACGGCCGTTGCCCGAGCATTCCAAGGTGTCGGCGGCGATCGCCTTGGGCAGTCGGCGGATATCGTCAAAGGAGAACGCCAACGGGGTCCGGATCTCACCCTCCACGGAAAGCCGCCAGCGCGCAAGAGCGATACGCCGCCGCGGAATCGCACCCTGGTTGCGGTCGAAAAATACATGATTGGGTGTGATCCAGGAGTGCAGGGCTGCGGCGGGGGTCTCGGCATTGAGCGGTCTCTCCGTCATGACGCGCAATTCGGTTTTCATGGGGGCCTCCGGCGGCGGGGAAAAGGATAGGGGCCTTGTTCAGGTTAGAGCAAGCCAGAGGTCTTTCGAAAAGTCAAGTCTGAATCGAGGAGAGTCTCTTTTCGACGGCTTTCGCGGTCGGCGTGGTCGAGAGCCCGCCCAGAGCCGTACAGCGCAGCTCCCTGGGCAGGCTTTTGCCCACCCGGGCCATGGTTTCGATCACTTCGTCCAGCGGAATGACGGCATCGTAGCCGGCCAGGGCCATGTTGGCGCAGGCGAGCGCATTGCTGGCGGCCAGCACGTTGCGTCCGAGACAGGGAACTTCGACGCGGCTGGCCACCGGGTCGCAGATCAGGCCGAGCACATTTTGAATGGCCAAGGAGGCGGCATCCACGGCCTGCCGAGCGCTTCCGCCGGCCAGGGTGACCAGGGCCGCCGCTGCCATGCCCGAACCGGCTCCACACTCGGCCAGACAGCCGCAAAGCTCGGCCGCAAATGTGGCCTGGGCGGAAATGAACACACCGATCACGCCCGCTGCCAGCATGGCGCGGGCCATGTCCTGCTCCGGCCGGCCCAAGGCATCGGCCGCCGCGATAACAGCCCCCGGAAGCCCTCCGCAGGCACCGGCCGTGGGGGCGGCCACGATAACCCCCATGGCGCTTTTAACCTCCATCAGGGCCGTCACGTAGTGGATCATGGCATTGAGCATTCCGGCATCGAGCAGCACGCCGTTTAGCATGGCCGCTTTGAAGCCTGCCGACTGAACCCCCAGGATACGGTCTGCGAACCGGGTGCCGGAGATGCCCTGGGCGATGGATCGCCGCAGAATGGCCACGATCGCATGCATGCGGTCTTCCACCTCGCTTTCGGAAATGCCCCCACGAACGCTTTCATAAACCGTGGCCAGCGCGGCCAGGTCCGGATGACGGCCGCGGCTCCATTCCAGCATTTGGCTGCAGGTGACGAAAGGAACCTGCAGGCCGCGGCGCGAGAGCACCGGAAGCACCGGCGCCAGCGTTCGCACCCAGGCCGGTTTCTCAAGGCCGGCGAGTAGAAGCGCATGGGGCTCGGATAGAGGTTCACGGCGCCGCACCTCAATCAGGGTGCCGTTGGGGCCGGTATGCAGAAGGATTTCCTCGGCAGCCACATTCTGTTTCAGGGCTTCGAGCATTTCCATGTCCACCGAGCGGACGGCAATGAGCGTTACGAAATAATCGCCGGCAATGGACAGCGGGATGTCGTCGATCGCGATCACCTCGATCATGCCGCCGCCCGTCGACAGCGCGATCATCCGGTGGGTTTCACGGGAATTGGAGAGGGTCAACCGGTAGGTGTTGGGATGGGCGTCCTGGTAGTCACCGATGCGAGTATCGATCTGGATGCCGGCCCGTTCCACCGCCGCCGCCGACTCGGGCAGGCGCTCATCCGGAGCATCCCATCCGAGCAGGCCGCCGTAGATGCCCATGTCGGAACCCTGGCTTTCATGGGTGAAGGCCAGCGAGCCGCACGAGTCGAACTCCATCAGCATCCGTTCGATCCGGCCATCCATGAGGTCGCGCGCCAGCCGGCCGATGCGCAGCGCGGCGGCGCAATGCGAGCTGGACGCCCCGCGCATCACCGGTCCGATGACGTCATTGAAGATACTGGGAGGAGTTGCCATGGCCATATCCTGATGCCTTCGTAGCTTATCGCACAGCCGTCCACCTTGTAGCAATGGATACAATTTAAAGCAGATATTGCAGAGTTTCGTACAATAGGCAACCGGGTTTACTCGGCGTGCGCCGTGCGGCTGATGATTTCTTCCTGGTGATAGCGGTCCAGGTCCACGAAATAGTCGCTGTAGCCTGCGACCCGCACCAGCAGGTCCCGATATTCGTCCGGAGCGGCCTGGGCCCGGCGCAGCGTGGCCGTGTCCACCACGTTGAACTGGATGTGATGGCCGTTCATGCGAAAGTAGGTGCGGATGAGGTGCGTCAGCTGGTCAAGATCCTTTTCCGACTGCAACATGCCCGGCAGGAAACGCATGTTGAGAAGGGTTCCGCCGGATTTTACCTGGTCCATCTTGGCGAGCGATTGGATGACTGCAGTCGGCCCGTTGCGGTCGGCGCCGTGGGATGGCGAGGTCCCGTCGGATTCGGGGGTTTCCGCCAACCGCCCGTTGGGCGTGGCGCCCAGCATCTTACCGAAGTAGACATGGCAGGTGGTGGAGAGCATGTTGAGGTGGTAAGCGCTGCCCTTGGTGTTCGGCCGGCCGTCGATGGCGGCGAAGAGCGAATCGTAGACGCGCCGCATGATGGCGTCGGCGCGGTCATCGTCGTTGCCGAAGAAAGGGGTCTTGTTCTGGAGCTCGCAGCGCAGGACCTCCTCGCCTTCGAAGTTGGCTGCGAGCGCTTTGAGCAACCGCTCCATGGAAACGGATCGATCCTGATACACATGGGTGTTGACGGCCGACAGGCTGTCGGTGACCGTACCGATGCCGCAGCACTGGATGTAGTTCGTGTTGTAGCGCGGCCCCCCGTCGTAGTAGTCCCGACCCCTGGCGATGCAGTCGTGGATGACCACCGACAGGAACGGCGCCGGCGAATCGACGGCGTAGAAGCGTTCGATCTGGTTATTGACCCGGATCTTGAGGTCGACGACCCATTTCAGCTGGGTCTCGAAGGCCGCATACAGCCGGTCGAACGTTGCGAAGGACAGCGGATCGCCCGTCTGCGGTCCGACCTGACGGCCGGTCAGCGGGTCTCGTCCGTTGTTCAGGGCCAGCTCGAGAACCTTGGGGACGTTGAGATAGCCGGTCAGGACGTAGGCTTCCTTGCCGAAGGCGCCGGTTTCGATGCAGCCGCTGCAGCCGCCCTCGCGGGCGTCTTCGATGCGCTTGCCGACCCGCAGCATCTCCTGAACGGTTTCGTCGGCGTTGAAGACGGACGGGTAGCCGTAGCCTTTGCGGATAACCCGGCAGGCCGCTTTCAGGAAACGGTCCGGTGTCTTAGCGCTGATGTGGACGCTCGGCTGCGGCTGCAGGAGATGCAGCTCATCGACGGCTTCCAAAATGAGGTAGCTGATCTCGCTCACCCCGCTCGCACCGTCGCGGGTGAGGCCGCCCAGATTGACGTTGGTGAAATCGTTGTAGGTGCCGCTCTCCTTGGCCGTCACGCCGACCTTGGGAGGGGCGGGGTGATTGTTCACCTTGATCCAGAAGCAGCTGATGAGCTCCTGGGCCTGGTCGCGGTTGAGCGAGCCGTCGGCGATTCCTTTTTCGTAGAAGGGCTGCAGGTGCTGGTCCAAATGACCAGGCGTCATGGCGTCCCAACCGTTCAACTCGGTGATGATGCCCAGGTGCACGAACCAGTAAATTTGCAGGGCTTCCCACAGATCGCGGGGGGCATGGGCCGGGACATGGCGGCAGACCTCCGCGATACGCCTAAGTTCGGCCTTGCGGCCGACGCTTTGCTCGGCGGCGGCCAGACGTTCGGCCAGTTCGGCGTGGCGCTCGGCGAAGAGCACGGCTGCATCACAGGCGATATCCATGGCCTTCAGCTGCTCGGCGCGGTCGGCGGCCGCCGGGTCGTTCAGGTAATCCAGGGCTGCGAGGCGGTCGGCGATCTCCTGTTTGAAATCCAGCATGCCCTTGCGGTAAATGGTGCCGTCGAGGGCCGTGTGGCCCGGAGCGCGCTGCTCCATGAACTCGGTGAACAGCCCAGATTCGTAGGCCCGCTTCCAGGGCTCGGGAATGCGGTTGAAGATCCGATCGCGCATGCTGCGTCCCTGCCAGTAGGGGATCACCTCGCATTCGTAGACTTGGATGTCCTCCTCGTCGACCCGGTAACGGGTCATCGGCCGAGAATTGAGGATACGCAGGTCTTCCACCGAATGACAGGTCAATTCCGGGAAGGTCGGC